>JADFXZ010000010.1 GCA_015233265.1 Nitrospirota bacterium | reverse complement strand
TATCTCCTTGAGGACATCAAGACCGCTAATGCCATCCATTTTCAAATCAAGCACATGGCTCATATGCCGATGATTTTCTTAGACAGGCCGCAAATCAGCCCCCATGTCTCAGCCCTGATAATATGCTTCGGCATGGGAACCACTCACAGGTCAATGTTGACCTGGAATGTCAAATCCACGGCAGTTGAGCTTATTCCAAGTGTTAAGGCGGTATTTCCATATTTTCACGAGGACGCTCACGCGGTATTAGAAGATCCAAACGGCAAGGTTGTAATAGATGACGGCAGGAGGTTTTTAAACAGGACTACCGAAAAGTTCGACATTATAACCATAGACCCGCCGCCGCCTGTTGAGGCCGCTGGCTCAAGCCTGCTCTATTCGGAGGATTTTTATAACGTCATTAAGACACATCTCAAAGATGGAGGCATCTTTCAGCAGTGGGTGCCCGTCTCAGAAGAAAAGATTAAACAGGCCATAGCACGCTCAGTCGTTAATTCCTTCCCGTATGTCAGGGCCTTTGCGGGAATAGATGGCTGGGGTGTGCATTTTATCGCGTCACTTCGTCCTGTAGCGACGCCTTCAATTAACGAAATCGAGGCTAAAATGCCCCAAGCGGCAAAGAATGACCTCCTTGAATGGTCAGAAAATAAAGATTTCAAGGCTATGATAACCAAACTCCTGTCCAATGAAATACCAGTTCAACAGCTTCTCAACAGCAACATGCATATACTTATAGACGACAATAAACCCTACAACGAATACTATTTCCTACGCAGACACAGGGCGACTCTGGCGTTAATGCTAAACAAATTAATAAAATAAAGAGATGAAAGGTGTCACAAACGAGACAATTGAGCTGGCTAAACACATCACAATGCTCATTCTGGATGTGGACGGGGTTCTTACGGACGGCTCTATCACATTTGATAGCAATGGCAACGAACTAAAGACGTTTAACGTAAAAGACGGTCACGGCATAAAGATGTTATTAAATCAGGGCATAAACGTGGCAATAATCACTGGCAGGACAAGTGAGCCGGTCAAGCGGCGCGCGCTCGAACTCGGCATAAAAGAAGTCTATCAGGGCTGCGAGGACAAGATAGCCGCCTACGAAGACCTCAAGATCAGATATTCGCTCTATTATAAGCACATAGCCTGTGCAGGAGACGACATTGCGGACATTCCTTTGATGACACGCGTGGGGCTGCCAATTGCGGTAGGGGACGCGCTCGAAGATATAAAGAAATTTGCCCGAATAGTAACATCAAAAGAGGGCGGGCGTGGAGCTGTCCGGCAGATATGCGATTTCCTGCTTAAATCTAAAGGAATCCTCAAGGGGATAATTGATGACTACGGTAAGGCTTAACGTACCGACAATACTGACCTTAAGCAGGATATTTGTCATTCCGGTGTTCATATATATTACGCCGGGGCATCCTGTATGGGGGTCAGTGGTGTTTGGGCTAGCTTCTATAACTGATTTTCTCGATGGGTTTCTTGCGCGCCGATCGGGGCAGATAACCAGGTTTGGGATTATTATGGATCCGATTGCTGATAAGTTTCTGGTAATCTCAGCCTTGATATTGCTAGTTGACATTGGCAACCTTTCCATGTGGCTTGCTATAATTATCATCGTGAGGGAGTTTTTGGTGACTACGCTGAGGGTTGTTGCCCTTACAAAGGACATTGTGATTGCGGCTGAGCTTGGCGGGAAACTAAAGACCGGCGCCCAGATTACCGGTATTTTATGCCTGATTCTGGAGAATTCTCTTTTCGATATTAACCTCTACGGGATTGGACTGGCTATGATTTGGCTTGCCGTGGTGCTTGCCGTGGTCTCAGCGGTTCAATACACAATAGGATTTTGGAGAAAGATATGATTGTACTTTATATGATAGGTGCCTTTGTGCTTGGTTCTATCCCTTTTGGGTTGATTGTTGCCAAAGTAAAGGGGATAGACATCAGAAAGTCTGGAAGCGGCAACATCGGGGCTACTAATGTACTGAGAAGCGTAGGGAAGTTGGCGGCAGTGTTTACCCTTGCCGGGGATATGTCAAAAGGTGTACTTGCTATTATTATCGCAAGGCATTTGTCGCTGGGTGAGACGGCAGTCGGCCTTATCGGGATTTTTGCTATACTGGGGCATGATTTTTCTCTGTTTTCACGTTTTAAAGGAGGAAAGGGTGTTGCCACAAGTCTCGGTGTACTTCTGGTGTATAGTCCGGTGATTGGAATTTTAACCGCAGCGATATGGATTATCGCGCTGTCAATCTGGAAATACTCCTCCCTTTCGGCAATCATAGCCTTTTGCTTCCTTCCTTTGAATGTTTATTGGTTTGATTACGCGCAGAATAAACTTGTCTATGGTCTGATAATCATGTTACTAATAGTCTATAAGCACAGGGGCAACATAGAGCGGCTAATCAATGGTACGGAGGCAGGTGTAAGAAAAAAGTGACAACGGAAGATGCAAAAAAGAGGCTCTGCCTTGCCCTCGATGTGCAAAGTATAAGCGACGCGCTCAGATTAGTGGAAATACTAAGAGACAGGGTATCGCTATTTAAGATTGGCTTTCAGCTGTTTACAAAGGAAGGGCCCAGTGCGGTTGCGGCAGTGCAAAGCCTTGGGGGCAGGGTGTTTCTGGATTTAAAGTATCATGACATCCCTAATACGGTTGCGGGTGCCGCGGCAGAGGCGGTAAATATGGGTGTGTATATGTTTAACGTCCATGCCTGCGGCGGGAGGCAGATGATGGAGACGGCAGTTGAAGCGGCTGCCTCACAGTCAATAAAGAATAACACCCCCCGGCCTGTCATAATTGCCGTAACTGTGCTGACAAGTCTGAATAACGGGATGCTTGCGAATGAACTCAACGTAAATAAAACACTATCACAGCAGGTAACACACCTTGCCTCTCTGGCTAAGGCCTCCGGGCTTGATGGTGTTGTAGCCTCTCCACAGGAGATCACGGCCATAAGGGGTTGCTGCGGTTGCGGTTTTACAATTGTTACACCCGGCATTAGACCCCCGTGGATAAATGAATCAGACGACCAGAAAAGGACTGCCACGCCGGCTGAGGCCATAGGGCTTGGAGCTGATTACATAGTGGTTGGTCGCCCCATACTCAAGGCAGAGGACCCTGCGGCTGCGGCTGACAAAATCCTCAGAGATATAGCTCAGTTACGCTAAGCTGTAGAACTAAAAATCGAATTTGGATTTGCCAATAACCCACGAACCGTACTGGCAAAGGATTGAAACTGTTGGTTGCCATGTAGTAAGTTATTCGCAGCTGAACTAACCCCTGTGGTGGCGTTAATCAATAAGGGATTGGACTGCTGCCCCGATTGTTGTAACGAGCCTGCATTGGTTAAATCACCTCCGATAGAGTTTAACGCGGATGACATCGCCTGATAAGAGTTTGTATTTATGCTGTCAACAGTCCCCGGGTTAATAAAGGAATTTGCAAATACAGGATTAATATTGGATTGCGCCGTCATGTTCAGAGATGTCATATCCTGAGTAAGGGCATCCAAGGGCGACGCCGAGAGAGAGTTTGAATTTATGCTGCCAACAATTCCAGGATTAACAAAGGAATTTGTAAATATAGGATTAATACTGGATTGAGCCGTCATGTTCAGGTACGCCATCTCCTGAGTAAGGGCGTCCAAGGGCGACGCCGAGAGATTGGCTGAGACAATCCCGCTTGCAAGATTTGATGCCAGAGATGAAATGTTTACCTGATATGCGGGGTTAGAATTGGCCGATGTAGAGCCGACGGCACCAGATTGCGAACTGGACTGGGTAGCTGAGCTGGAAGCTGCCGGTGTGCCAAACATGTTCAGCAAGGAGTTAGTGATAGAATTGGTGTTTAAAGAATCCACGGTCACCATCTTAATACCTCCATCATTTGCACAGCGCCTCTAACGCCCCAACAGCGCGCCCATCGGACCAACTGCACAACTGCTCATAGTTATATTGTATATTATTTATATTGTTTTGTCAAGAGGCCGAACTGTCATGTTACGATATATTTATTCTCCATCACAAGTAAGCGGTAGTTGCTTATCTTGTTGCCATCGTTGTCCATTTCTGTCATTCCGGCTTGCAGACTGTGTCACAATAGAAAACCAACCACATCAAATCACTAAAAAGACAGTAAAAATGATTCTTCGTCTGAAATCATCCTGTCGAATCATCCTGAGCTTGTCGAAGGATTGCCGATGTATGGGGAAATGACATACAAAGGAGCATCCTTCGACAGGCTCAGGATGATTCTAATTTGCATGAACAATCTCGGAATCTATTGTGACACAGTCTGTTGTCCGGAATCGTCCCTTAAATGATTGTTTCATGATGATTTTTCCAATTCTGAGATATAAAGACAGATTCCGGACAAGCCGGAATGACGAACTACGAAAAGGACAGTACAGAAATCATTGCAACTTCCAGTGAAAACTTGTTTTATCCGTCAGAACAAATTTGTCTTGCTTTCACGTTACTGGATATTTGGCAAATTTATTAATCATACCCCAGAGATATGTTCTTTTATGAATTCAGTCTTATAGTGGTCAGCTACTGAGTCGTTATACATGACCATGTCCAGCTGTTTAGTGTAAACTGTTAATTTACCCATAATCGTGAGCTTCTGTTGAATCAGATGCCTTTTGTATTTTGACAGGCGCGCGTCAATCACATCGCCCGCTACGACTATTGAATCAAACTCTATCTCTCTAAGTATCTCGGCAATAAGGCTGACCCTGCGAAGGCGCCTATCGAGCTGTGCTCCGCCGCCATTAAAGTGAAACTTTATATAGTTGTCATTTAAATTATCGCTGACATATGCCTCCACTAATGACAAGTGATAGCCAAGCCTTATCGAGAAATTCATATAGTGGTCGGAAAGAAATATAAAACTGCACTTGGCCATCTCGTCAATCTGTGCCTCGTTCATTGAGGCCGAATGCGCTACCATGCCCATAAAACCCCCTACATCAAGCGGCCTGCCCTGTGGCCACGGCATGGCGGTAAGCCCAGTGAAAAACGCGTTAAACGGTATGCAGCGTATATGCTCGGGGTTTAACTTCTTAGGTGTACCTTCAATGCCGCCTCCAAGGTCAATAACATATAAGTCTATAGGCAGGCCGGTAACCATCCTCATAGCGCCAAACCCTGACTGTACCGATGCAACATCAGTCAATAGAAACATGTGCTGCATGGCCTTCTCGTGGGCAAACCTCGTAATGTCATGGTAGGTGGAGCAATTTGCAGGACTGAACTGCTCCGCCTCAGGGTGGATGAGGTTTAACGGCACTATCCATTTAAGTACCTGTGATAATATTCTAAACAGAAGTGTATCTCTAAATGGGTTTGGTTTATTTTCATAATTGTCTATAAGCTCACTTACATATCCGTCATAGACATAGCCATTTACCGCGTCAACTGTTATCTCCTGTCCATGCCTGATTACCTCAGTGGCTATTTCGGTATTGAGTAGTGTCGGCACCTGATATTCCCTCGCCAGTGATGCCATGTGCCCGGTTGCACCGCCAATGTTTGTAACTATCGCCGCCGCCTTGTTCATCACAGTTACGTATCGTGGCGATGTTGTTCTGGCAATGAGAACTCCTCCTTCGGGAAAATCAAACAAATCATCTTCTCTTCGAATGATAAAGGCCTTTCCGTGTCCTACGCCTTTACAGGTGACAACACCCTTTTCGATAAGCCGCTCATGCCCTCTGACCTCAGTCGGTACAGCGAGCGTTGTTTCATGCGCATAAATGTGTAACGGTCTTGTTTGAAGAAAGAACAGCTGACCATTGTGGTCAATTGCCCACTCGATGTCTTGTGGCAGCCCGAAGTGTCCCTCAAGTGTCTGCGCGTATTTGGACAGCTGCATTATTTCCGTGTCAGAAATTGAGGGCATCCCCAGTTGTGCCTCTGGCGTTTGCGCCTCGTCTATGCTGCCTGTTTCATTACAAACAGCCATGATTGCCTGTTGCGGTATATTGCTTGAGATGAGTTTTAATTCAGGTTCTTTGACTAGCGTGTATGTCTGAGCCTCGGCAGAGCCGTCAACGATAGTTGTGCCAAGCCCCCATGCGGCGTTTATTATTATGTTGTGGACAGCAGGGTCATTCGGGTCGTTTGTATACATGACACCGCCCGCCCGTGCATTGACCATCTCCACTACGCCTACGGCCATAGCCATATCGCTTTCTTTAAATCCTTTTGTTTTGTAATAGAAAATCGCGTTGTCTGAAAAAAGGCTTGCTATGACGGCCTTATATTTTTGCAGGATGTCTGCCTTATTGATGTTTAGATATGTGGAATACTGACCGGCAAAACTGAACTCGTCGTCCTCCTCAATTGCGCTGCTTCTTATTGATACGGGTATGTCGCTGCCCTGGAAAACCGTTTCGTACATGTCCATAATGGCCGAGTTCATATCAGGCGGGATTTCCGCGGCGAGTATCTGTTCCTTTATCTGCTTGCTTGCTGCCCTGAGCGCCTCCATGTTATCTGCAGACAGGCCGCTCATGCAACGATTTATCTTATCCAGAAAACCATTATGCTGCATGAACCGTATGTATGCGGTTGAGGTTATGGCAAAGCCCCTGGGAACAGGGACAGGGACTGTAGTTTTCATTTCGCCAAGGTTTGCGTTTTTACCCCCTGCAAGGTTGGCCATGGTCCTATTTAAGGCGTCAAATGAGACAGTAAGGCTGCCGTCAGAAACAGGCCGTCTCCTTATAAACGCCTCTTCTACGCCAAGACTTATCTGTTGGTATCTTTCGTACAATGCAGTGTATTTACCCTCTGCAACATCGTTCAATCTGTCAATTACTTCTTTCACACTGCTGGATATAACCGCGGCGTTTTGGACAATATACCGCCGGTCAATCAGGTATTCGCCAGAGAGTTTGTCCTCCATGTCGGCCATTGTCTTTAGAATGGCGTTATTAGCGCTTAGAAGGGCGCAAAAAGAGGCATACCTTCTGGTAAATACCTCCTTTTGCGCGGCATAGCCAGTGTCAGCCGAAGCTCCGGAAAATTTATCTAATATTTTTTGAAAGAATCCCATGATTTTAATTATACTATAATATATGATACCATATATGAGCGCCTGTTGCAATAACTGGAGGTATAAATAATTATGTCAACCGATAAGAGAGTGAAAGACCTGATGAAAGACATCTTCGAATTCCCGCACATACCCTATTGGTTTACAATCAGACAGGCCATAGGAATAATAAAAAGCGCCGGGCTTGAGAAGGAGCCCCAACAGATTGTTGTGCTGGTATTTGAGGAAAAATACCATCTTGTAGGCACGCTTGGCATAAAAGAGATACTGAAGGGTTTGGAGCCGGTGTTTATTAAAATGTCTTCACAGCAAAATTCAGGGCTTGATGGCGACTTAGCTCTGTCTCTTGTTTGGGATACGATGTTTGATATGTCCAACAAGGAGTTAGTGCAAAGACCTGTAAGTGAAATCCTGGATCCCATAGAGCATTTCTCCGGTACGGATGAGCATATTGCTAAAGCCGCTTATACAATGCTCAGAAACGGTCTGTCTTTGCTGCCCGTGCTGGAAGATAAAAAGAAGCTGGTAGGAATAGTTACACTGATAGATATTTTTAATGAGTTCTCCGGGGCCGTGTGTAAGGGAGACATAAGATAATGCCGCAGAAGATTGTCAACGCCCCTTCTGGTTTCTCGCAGGCGCTGGGAGTATCGAGGCCAAAGGCCAAGACTGATTGGAAACGGGTGTCTTGTATCATTTTGGGTCTTGTAGTGTTTTTTGTGATTTACTTTGCTCCGGCGCTCCCTGACGCGGTTGACCCCTCAGGGGCGAGATTTTCATTAAGCACGCAGGGCAGGGCTGCCATCGCAGTGTTGTTGTTGGCAGCAATATGGTGGTATTTTGAGGTGCTGCCCGCCGGCGTTACTGCCCTTATAATGGGGGCGCTGCAAGTAATTTTCAGCATAAGAGACGCTAAAAGGGTTTTTAATGATTACATGGACCCGGCTGTTGTGTTCATTTTTGCCTCTATCATCATTGGGATGGCCTTTACCGGTACTGGGCTGACAAGGAGGATTGCATATAAAATCTTGTCAATCATTGGTGAGAATACATTAATGATATACGGGGGGACATTTTTCGTTATGGCCTTTTTATCTCACTTTATGTCAAACACATCGTCCTCTGCGGCCATATTCCCCTTGATATGGGCGATTTATTCTTTTTACAGGCGTGAGGATCTACCCACGAGGTTTGGAAAGGGTCTGTTTATGGGCATGGCCTTTTCAGCCGGGGCGGCAAGTATATTCACACTGTTTAGCGCCCCGCGGGCGATTTTATCTGCGGCGATATTCAAAGAGGTTCTACAGAGGGAGATTTCATTTGCCGGTTATACGAAATATATGTCTTTGATTGGTTGGATAACAATACTATTTATTTGGGTATTTATTGCCGTTTTATTCAGACCCAACAGGAAATCGCTAAGTGGATTAAGCGATAAGTTTAAAGAGCTGTACGCGGAGCTTGGGTCTATGACAGGTAAGGAAATTCAGGTTATGATTATATTAGCTTCAGTTGTGATATTACTGCTTATCAGCCGCAGCATAGCAGCGCTTGCGCAATTGGATAAGTCAGGGCTGATGCTGCTGTCTACGGCTCTGATTTTCATCTTTAAGCTGATGGAGCTTAAACACCTCGAGGATGTGCCGTGGAACATTGTATTGTTTTTTGGCGGGACGATGAGCATAGGATATTGCCTATGGGAGACAGGGGCCTCGGCGTGGATTGCCGTTAGCTGTGTTGCGATGACCGCAAAACTCCATTGGTTTACCTTTGTCATGCTGCTTGCCGTTGTGGTCGTAATTTTTTCCAATGTGCTGACAAACGCGGCTGCCGTTGTGATTATACTACCGGTTGGGCTTGTTATGTCCAAATATGCCGGCGTTACGCACGAGGCCGTTTTCTTCACCATATCTTTTGCGTCGGCGATGCCTTTTTTGCTTATCAGAAGCTCGGCATCCAACGCAATCGCCTTTGAATCGAAACAGTTTACTGCGCGTGAATTCTTTACTATAGGTATGATGATGAGCGTTGTTTTGTTTCTTATATTAGCCGCGGCTGTCCTGGTAATATGGCCGGCGCTGGGGATGCGTATGACTAATTAGCCAGCACCGGCCTGCGGTTTCTATATCTCTTTTTTTACCTTGGCCTTTTTCATCGAAAGTCCAAGCCCTTCAAACATGAAATATATCGCATACCCCCACCACATCGTATAGATGACGTAAAAGACAAGGAGCCCGGACATGACGCCTACTTTGTCTGATACCTTCTGGGACTCAATCCCGTAAAAGTTATATGCCGGTTCGACGGCCTTTTTCATAACTGAGCCGATTTCGTTGGACTGTTCTAACTTGCCATCCTTTTTTAACGCCTTGTCCATCTTGGAAAGCGCCTGCCACCAGTAATTGAGCACCTCTTTGCCGTCGTAGCCGTATGCGGCCTTTAAATTGCCTGAGTCATTGTTAAACATAGAGTCTGAGTCTTTTAGTATTACTGCGAGCAGCTTGCCGAGGTCTCCTGTTATCTTTAAGGTTAGTGCGTCCGTCTGGACGTCGATTCCGGCCTTTTTAAACTGCCCCGCGGCCTTTTCTACTACATCAGGCTTATCGAGCGTTATAGTGACGGAGAACTGTTTGCCCATGTTCTTGTCGTTAGCCTTTATTATCTTAGGGATAAAATAGGAAGACCCCTTAGAGAGTTTATTAAACATATCGTCTGAAAACACAAGCCCGTTTCTACCGTCGCCAAATACCGGTGAAAATATCAGTACCAATACCGCAAAAAACGATATTGCATATAAAGCGCCCAAGGAAAAAGCCTTTTTATTTTCTACTAACATAGCTTATGCCCCCTCTTTTAATTTCTTTATGTTGCCAAAGAACTTGCTGAATATCCACAACGCAAAAAATCCCACCACTACCCAGAAGATTATATCTCCAAAGGTTTCTATGCCGCTGCTTATTCCCTTTGGTATGTGTACGACCTCAAGTTCAGTAAGCTTTTTGGGCAGTGTCGCTACCCTGTTTATAAAGCCGGCCAGTATGGATATGGCATAAAACCCTCTGATATGAATCCCCTTGACGACCTTCGTGGTCATAGCCCCGACCTGAATGCCTATCAACGAGCCAAGCAGCATCCCCATTGCCAGCGAATAAAACACATATCCATATATCGCGTACTGGGTGATTGCCGCAAATCCAGCGGTAAATATTATCTGTAGAATGTCCGTCCCAACAGTGGTCATAGAAGAGACGCCAAAGATGTAAACAAACATTGGAAACGTAATAAAACCACCGCCAACACCCATTATAGCGGCCATTATGCCTACGATAACGCCGCCTGCCGCGACGATGACGCCTGAGATCTTCCTACCCCCAGGCACATAATCTTCGTCAAAGGTTATCATCGGGGGAATGTTCATAGCCTGAACCTTTATCGTAACAGCCGGTGCGGCGGCAGGTGCGGCGCCGTGGGCGTCGCCGGTGTCCACACCCTTTCTTGACCTTAGAAAGTCAATAAGTGAATAAAACCCTAGAAATCCAAGCAGCGCGGCATAAATCAGACTTATAAATGCCTCACTTAAAAGCGGGTCATAGTCATACAGCCCCTTGTTTATAAATCCCCCAATGAGGGCGCCTCCGGTTGAGCCAACCAGAAACGCGACAGCCAGCTTTACCGAGACATTTCCCAATTTCTTGTGCACCGTCGTACCCATAATTGCCTTTGCAAAGATATGAAACAGATCAGTTCCTACGGCAAGAATTCCCTTGACTCCGGCGGCCATCAGCGCCGGGGTAATAATAAACCCTCCACCTGCCCCAATGCAGCCTGTAATCAGCCCTGCGGCAAGCCCGATGGCGATTGACACTACAAATATCTTCGTCGAATAAAACGCGGGGGCATATGCGGTCTTTGCCCCCAACATCCCACCGGCCTCCGCCATAGCCACAAGCAATATGGGCAGTATGGCGATGATAATCCAGAGCATCTTCTTCTTGTTTTTAATAATGCTCATAGATACCTCATAATCCCATTGAGCGTGGGCTATGGAGGCGCTCTTAAAAAACTCGTACAACCCTTTGAAGAAATTCATTAATACCTCCTGACTGAGTATGATATTGCCCTCTTTACAGGGCCTTCTTTATATATGCCTCTTTTATTGCCTTTGAAAGTACATCTATTTCAGGGGGTTTTCGCAGTATATCGAACACTCCTAGTTTCCATGCCTCCTCCTCTTCTGTTTCAGAGCTGTATCCGGTTAGTATCAGTACCGGAAGTTCTATTTTTCTTGTATTGAGCCATCGCATAACGTCTATGCCGTTTTTGCGCGGCATTTTCATATCGAGCACCAGAACATTAGGTACATGCTCTTTGAGGCTGTCAATGGCCTCTTGCCCGTCAAAGGCGATTGCGACTTTAAAGCCTCTCATTTGCAGCCGCTGAGACAGCACTTCTGTAAAGTCCTTTTCGTCATCAGCCAGCAGTATGTTTAATTGTTTCATGTATTTACTCCAATGCCCTTAAAATGGACAGCTCACCTGCATTTGTTTTATTTTCAGGTTAACGACAGCCCTAACGTTTACATACGCCGTTCACTTAACCATAAGGAAACACATAGCTGCAGAACAGGTGAACTACTTAGACAGGGGGACTTTTTTTGAGAAAGCCAGCCGACCTGCCTTAAAGGTATTATACTAATAATAGAAAAATATTTACACAAGTATTTTTTCGTTTTTTTTAAAATAAATTTGGGCTGGTCTCGGGGGGCAGTTGTCAAAGAATCAGCTGTATGCTTATACTATAGCAGCGAGGTGTGCGGCAGCTAAGGAGGTCTCTCAGATGGCACAACAGCTAAACGCAAGCATATTGATAGTTGACGACGAGGAGCAGTTCCTTGAAATGCTCTCAAAGAGGCTTCAGGCAAGGGGACTGCGTATAGACAGCTCTACGCACGGTGCCGATGCCCTAAGAAAGATTAACGAAAAGGACTTCGATGCCATTGTTCTTGACCTGTCAATGCCGGGAATGGACGGCATGGAGGTACTTCAGCGTATAAAGCATGACAATCCAGAGCTTCAAGTGATTATATTGACAGGGCATGCGACATTAGAAAAAAGCGTTGAGGCGATGAAAGGAGGGGCGGTGGATTTCATGGAAAAACCAGTCGACATGAATCTCCTGCTTGAAAAAATTGGAGGCGCCAAAAATAAAAAGGCGGTAATCGTTGATGAGAAGCTCAGACAGAAGATACAGGGCATTATTGAGACAAGGGGCTGGTAACTATTATTTTAGCGGAATTATGATATTAATCTCTCTGCCGTTTATCGTTACCGCGCGCATTGGTTTGAAATAGTCCGAGTCTTCCATGAAGTCAACAGGGATGCCGGGTGTTATGCTGATTATCGCTGAATCGTCTGTGTTGAATGTCTTTATATTGATGTGCGCGTTTTCCTCTGCCACGCGTGTTACGGCCTTGAAGACCAGCAGTTGAAGGGTTGACGGGCTGCCGGTTATAGCCGCCATATCCGCGGCGTAATCACCCTCAATCGTTATCCTCTTCTGGGCTAAAGCCCTGTGCAGCAGGGCAAGTACCTCTTTCACGCAGTCATTGACGCTCAACAAACAAAGCGCCGTGTCCATTCTGTGGCCGAAGGAGTTCAGGGCCTTTGCCATCTCTGATGATCTCTTTATCTGTGCGTCTATTGACTTGATAATATCGAGAATCTGGCCGGTCTCAGGAAGTGATTTCAGCGTTTCGGAAAACTCAATCATGTCGCCGAGAAGTCCGGCTGATTCGTTGATGATTGCAAGGTGGTTTTTCTGTTCATGCGTATAAAGAGAAAGTATTTTGCCGATAAAGGCCAGATGGTCGTCAGGGCTGAACTGGGTCATCACGCGGCTCCTTTTTTCTTTGCGAGCGCCTTGTTAACCTTCTCGATCAGGTCTTTTATTTCAATAGGTTTAATGATGTAATCGAAGGCAGATTTTATGACGTCCTGAGCTGGGTCTGCATGTCCTGAGACAATGATAATCTCGACATCCGGGACAGCGTCTTTTAGGGTCATTATCATGTCTTTGGCATCCATGCCGGGCATAAAGAGGTCAAGCAGGATAACATCAGGGCGGTGGCTCTCTATGGCTGCTGGCGCATCTTTCGAGCTATATACTGCCGCGGCGTCAAACTTTCTCAAATTCAGGCGTTCGACAAGTGCCGATGCGTAGTCCTCTTCGTCGTCAATAATAAGCAGCTTAACCGGCGGCATTAGATTCCTCCTCATTTGAAAATAAAGGCAATTCGATTATGAACGTTGTCCCATTGTCTATCTCACTTTCAACGGCAATTGAGCCGCCGAGTTTTCTGATAATTCCATATGAGATAAAAAGGCCTAATCCTGTGCCCTTGTCTTTTTCCTTTGTAGTGTAAAAGGGTTCAAATATATGTTTTACGCGGGACTTTGGAATGCCTTGTCCGTTGTCGCTTATGAAGACAGCGACCGTTTGAGAATCTTTCTTCTTTGTTGACAACTCTATGACGCCTTCTCTTGCTACGGCGTCAACGGCATTATTTATGATGTTTAGAAATACCTGCTGAACCTGGCCCTTATCGGTCTTTATCTGAGGCAGGTCAGGGTCAAGATTGCGAACTAATTTTATGTCTCTGAAGAGAATCTCCTTATCCAGAAAGCTAAGCACCTCTAAGAGTGTCTCATTAAGGTCTATTAGCTCATAGGCCGTGTCCATGCGGCGGGCAAATCCCAGCAGCCTGTGCGTGATTGTGCGGCAGCGGGTTACCGCGTCAAGGATACCGTTTGTCAGACCGATGAATTTATCCCTGTTTTTCATATCGTCTATCATGGATTTAAAATCTTCTCTGCCCTCGGCCATTTCCAGAATATCTTTTATCAGGCCTGCCCTCTGGCCGATTATTGACAGAGGATTGTTTATCTCGTGGGCAACGCCGGCTGCAAGCCGCCCTATAGAGGCCAGTTTCCCTGAGTGTTCTATCTCTGATAGGGCCTCTTGCCTTTTTTCGTCGGCATCCCTTATCCAATTGACCATAGAATGCGCCATTTTAACAGTGATGACGATAATTATCAGGATGCTTATCACAAATATCGCAATTAGTTGATTGAGAAAAGATTTAGCGGTTGGTGTCTGTGCCCTCGACTTTATGATGGCTGACAGTATCCACGGTGAGTCTTTTATGTAGGCGTATGCGTAGATAAACGGTGTACCATTAGGAAGTTCCTGTTCTGAAACGTTGACGCCATGTTGAAGGTATGGCATTTTTATATCGGAATATTTTAATACATCGCCGTGAAATCTCGAAGGAGTTTGCAGAATTCCCTTTGGTGTGACGATAAAGGCGTCATCGTTGACATTGAGATTGAACGTTGAGATAAGCCACTGAAGGGTCTTGATATCCACAGTAGCGCGCAGTATCCAAAACCCGTTGGTCTCTGGTATGGCGGTTTTCACGGCTACGGCAAAATGCGGATTTCCTCTGTAACCCATGAATACCTCGCTTACACACGAGTCTTGCACCTCAACCTGTTTGAACCATCCCTGGTCTGAATAGTTCTTGCCTTTTAAGTTATAAGGTCCCGCATAGGAGCGCATTATACCCATTGAGTCTATGACGCCTAAATCGACGGCGTCACCAAAGTCTTTCTTGAAATTGCTGAACAGATAATAGAGGACTTTCTGGTCAAGGAGCTGGTCGAATTGGTAGCCGGAGGCAAGAAAACGCAGGGCTGAGACCTTTAGGTTGATAAAAAACTCTATCGAGTTTTTTGTATTTTCCATCTGCCATCGTGTCTGATTCTGAGTCTCTTCATTTAAGAATCTCTGGAGCCAGAAATTGCTTACGAACAAAACGATTAAAAGAAATACGATAGAAATCGTAACAAGCAAAATGACGATACTTATCTTCAGACGCAAATACCGCAACGGGCTGGTTATTGACGATGGGCTGACAGCGGTGTTGTGCCTGCCAGATTCTATGGTCCTTGTGTTTTTCATGTCTTGTTAAACCTGTCCATTGCAAATAGTTTGTCTGTTGCCATCAAAGCTCGGTGCGTGCTATATTAAAATAATTCCGCTTTAAATTACAAACGATAATCAGTGTATTGTCAAGTTAGGCTCAGTCATGGCAAAGGCATCAACTAATGCGATTATCCTCGCACCACCTGTTGACTTTAATCAATACATCAGTAGTATAATATCCAAGTGAGAAATCTTGCGATTTGGAGATAAACTAATATGGCAATTATAGCGTTATTCAAGGGGGCGTACTGTTTAGGTAGCGGTTTTGATAGAAGACTTGCCCAAAGGAGTGGTTACTCTTGTCTAACTGAGGCTGACGTTATCAAGCGCACATCCGAGAGATTTAATGTTCCGGCGGCAAAACTTATTAAGGCATTATATCACAAACCATCGGTGTTTAATAACTTTACACAGGAAAAACAGAGGCTCCTGACATATATTCAAGTCGTGCTTTCAGAAACCCTCCCCGATGATAAGGCCATATACGAGGGATTCTCAGCACATCTGATTCCAGTTAACATCTATCATGTTCTTCGCGTTTGCGCTATATCCGATATACTAAACAGAAAACTTGAAGCGGCAAGGGCTGAGAAATTATCTGAGCACGATGCCGCCATAAAGATTCAAGCCCATGATAACGAATTATTCAGCCTTACGCAGTTCCTTTTTAAGAAATCCCCGTGGGAAAAGACCCTATATGATATTCTTCTACCCACTGATAAGGTCTCGGAAGAGGAGGCGCTATCAATTATCATGGAAAATGCCGAAAAAATTACCATGGAAAACGACGCCGAGCAATCTCGTGATATGGCGGACTTTAAACTGGCCTCAAAAGTAAGGCTGCGACTTGTGGAAAATGGTCACGACGTAATTGTCACCTCTAAAGGCGGCGAGATAACTATTACTGTAAATAAACACACGCTGCGGCTGAAAAAATTAGAGGCGGAATTAACCCATATTGCAGTAACCGTCGATGGTGTAAAGTTGGTAAGTGTCGTACCTGGTCCAGATTTTAATGATGAGATTTACAGAAAATATGACATTGAGCTGCCATCAAAGGTGCTTGTCGTTGATGATGAGAAGGATTTTGCCCTGACCCTCTCTAACAGATTGCAGCTTCGCGATATAGGGACTGCCGCTGTGTTTAGCGGGGAGGAGGCACTGGGCTTTGTTGATGAGGAGACGCCTGAGGTCCTTGTGCTTGATTTGAAAATGGATGGCATTAGCGGTCTTGATGTCCTCAAGGAGATAAAACGAAAAACCCCTCGAGTGGAGGTAATAATTCTTACTGGACAGGGCACTGACGCCGATAGAGATGCGGCCATGTCGCTTGGGGCATACGCATATTTTGAGAAACCATTTGATATAAATAAACTATTAACAACAATAAAAGACGCTCATAAGAAGGCCAGGAGATGACCACAGATGTAATGACCACGATAATGACCACTCATATCCTGAATAATACCGCATTGGGATACGTCTGACCACACGGCATACGTTCCATTCCAAATCCACCTTTTAATTCTTTATTAAAATTCTCCGCATCCCCTCTCTGATTATGCCACTGGATTACTTCATATCCTGTCTTTTCTTCCTCTAACCAATTTGTCGCTATTACGTGGATGAAAATATCTGCCCTGTATGCCTTTATCTGCTTGCCTCTTGGCATTCGATTCTTACATGCTGTGTAAAACTCTTTCTGCCCAAATGCCGGGGACGCATTACCCTCTCTGAACTCGTCATAGATACACAGCTTGGACTCATACAAAAACCAAGCATTGGCATATCCCTTATTGCCCTTATATGTATAGTTCGCATCATCCTTAGCTATTATCTTCGTGGCGTCTGCATCTAACGTGTATTCTTTTATCCCATCTCTCTTTAGCAGCCCCTTTTCCTTACCTTGTCCAACAGCCCCCCAAAGCTGGGGGCGACTGGCTGGTTTTCTATTATGACACAGTATGTTGTCTGGAATGACGGATTATGGGTAAATTCGCTATTCCTTGGTGAGAAAGTATAGTCAATATGTCGTTGAGTGAGGGGCGGGATATAAAAAAGCTGCCTTGTAGCCGTGATAGCGGCAACAGCTGATTCATCACGATGTACTTCTATATAATGCGAGGTTGCCACGGGACAGGGCGCAGCCCGGTATAACCCCTGGCCGCCCTGTTTGTAAACGGTTTTCTCTAATTAAACAATATACCCTTTAGCTGCTTTACACCTTTTTCATCTGTAAGATATGTCAGGCTTGCCTGAAGCCCGGCTGTGTTGCCATCTGCCTGCTTCACTTCCAATAGTTGATAGAACGTTCCCTTTTCATACAGCTCACGGAAGGCCTGCCTCTTATCGCTATTGAGCAGAAACACAGTATCAACCTTTTTATCTTTAATAGCGTCAATGTTATCGTGTTTGAGGAGCTTCAGACCAGTCTTATTAACCGCCACGATGTTTTCTGAGGCGTCAACGACACAAATTCCCATTTGGTAGCTGTCTATGAACTGCTCCAGCAAATCAGACTGATATTTCCATTTATCTATTTTTGTCTTAATCTTCTTGCTGTCCTCTATCATCTTGTTCATAAACTCGTCGGCATTATACATCTTGATTAAATGCTCGACAGTTTCGACAAGCTCAGGCTCATCCCAAGGTTTATGTATGTACTTATTGACTGCCCCTTTGTTAATTGCGTCAACTGCAGCGTCGATATCGGAGTACCCTGTCAACAGGACTTTCTTACATCGGGGTTTGATCTTATTAACCTCTTGCAGGAGCACCGCCCCTGTCATAATCGGCATTCTTTGGTCTGAGATGACTACCGCTATTTCCGTCTCTTGTATTATATTTAAAGCCTCAACCCCGTTGGTTGCGGTCTTTACATCGTAGGTATCCATAAATGTATCGTACAACGAATCCAATATATCCTGCTCGTCATCGACACACAGTATAGCCTGCTTCCCCTTGTCCGCCACTGAGCAACCCTCCTTAATACAATTAAACGCCAGCTTTCGTATTCATACATATGCATAACAAAGCTTAATAAGCCTCTCTGCCCATGAGACTTATACCACATTACTTTAGTATAAAACTCTCTTGATTGTATTATCAAGCATTAAAAGAGTTTTTGTCAAGCAAAATTATCTCCATGTGTGATGGCAAATTGTTGCAGATGGCATTGATAAAATGCCTTAAATAATGTCACAATAAAGCGTATGAAATATATTGTGCTGATAGGCGATGGAATGGCCGATATGCCACTTGAGGCCATTGGAGGGATGACACCGTTACAAAGGGCGGTTACTGCCAACATGGATGCCCTTGCATCAGGTGGAATTTATGGAATGGTGAGGACTGTGCCTGAGGGGTTTCCACCCGGCTCAGATGTTGCAAATCTGAGCATTCTGGGCTACAACCCACGCGATTACTACTCCGGCAGGGCACCGCTTGAGGCGGCAAGCATGGGGCTGCCGCTTGACAAAGATGACGCCGCCTTCAGGTGCAATCTCGTATACCTTGATTTCACACAGAAAGAGACATTAATGGCCGACTACAGCTCCGGACACATAACCTCTGAGGAGGCCAGAGAGTTAATCCTGGCGATAAACAGGGAATTGGGCATTGATTCAATACAGTTTTACCCGGGCATCAGTTACAGACATTTGATGGTCTGTAAAAATGGCCCAATAGATATGTCCTGCACCCCTCCTCACGATATAACGGGAAGGCCGGTTGCCGCATATCTGCCGCAAGGGCAAGGCGCCGATGTGTTGTTAACCCTGATGCTTAAATCGCAGGAAATCCTCAAAGACCATCCCGTAAATATTGACAGAATCAGACGCGGCAAACCACCGGCTAACAGCATCTGGCTTTGGGGGCAGGGAAGGCGCCCGGCGCTGCCGCTTTTTAAGGACAAATACGGCATAGAAGGCAGCCTGATAAGCGCCGTCGATCTCACAAAAGGACTTGGCGTTTGCGCTGGACTTAGGATTATTGACGTTCCAGGGGCAACCGGCTACATCGATACCAACTATAAAGGCAAGGCCGCCTACGGCGTCAATTCACTCAAAGATAGGGATTTTGTGTATATTCATGTCGAGGCCCCCGATGAGGCTGGGCACTCCGGTAGACTTGACGACAAAATCCGCGCCATAGAGGACTTCGATTCTATCGTTGTCGATGAGGTGCTTAGGCTGCTCAAAGACGCCGGAGACTATAAAATCCTTCTGATGCCTGATCATCCAACCCCAATCGCACTGAAAACCCATACAAACGCCTCAGTGCCGTTTGTTATATATGACAGCCGCGCCGTTAAGACTAATAAAATCTCATATGACGAAGGTATAGGGTCATTGAAAGATGCCTTGTACATCGATGAGGGCCACACGTTGATGAGTTACTTTATTACTGGAAAACGATAGACCGCCCTGCCTGTTTCCCCTCAGCGCGACGTGAAGACCTCAATGACCGTCCAGATAACTGTTTAAGTTTCTTGTAAAATTAAGTTTCTTGTAAAAAAATAACCGGGCGGCTGCCGCCAACCCGGTCATTTCTATCTGACTGCTTTTCGCTATCTATTGAGTGTTTTTTGATATTATCTTTTTCCCCTCTTCGATAGTTGATGACAGGGTCTTTATCCCTTCGTCAAGCGTCGAGGAAATGGTGCTTTTCACGTCCGAAAGATAGGAGCTGCTCATTTCGACCGCCTTGCTTATTTTTTCTTCTGTGTCTTTTGTCAGAGTCAACAGCTCTGATTTCACGTTGTCAGGCACGTCCTGAAGTTCTGTTCTGACCTTTGTTACGAAACCAGGCAGCGTGTCGTCGACCTTCTTTACCACTGCGTTTACGTTATCTACGACATTGTTATATGACTCGCGAATCTTCGCCCTGGTCTTATCTCCTGCCTGCGGTGCAAACACGAGACCTAGGGCGGCGCCAGCTACGCTTCCAAACAATGTTGCCACGGCAAGCAATGCCCCCGATACTCCCTTTTTGTCATCCTCTTTCATCTTCTCTGTCCTGTGGTCTGTCATCCGTGCCTCCTTTTTTCTTTTCACCTTTAGTAAATATCCCTATGGTCGATTTTATCACCGCAATAAGGCCAGATAGCTGACCAAGCAATTTAGTCACGTACTTGGACGAGTCTTTAAGAGTCTCGACGAGTTTTCTGGCGCCTGAGCCAAGCTCCTTTAACGATGCAATAAGCTCCCTCAGAATCACAACCATTCCGTCAACTGTAGATAATATCCTGTTTGCCACTC
Organism: Nitrospirota bacterium; assembly: GCA_015233265.1. Classification (GTDB taxonomy): domain Bacteria; phylum Nitrospirota; class Thermodesulfovibrionia; order Thermodesulfovibrionales; family Magnetobacteriaceae; genus Magnetominusculus. Next base: position 6,224 of record JADFXZ010000010.1, on the reverse strand, counting down.
TGACAGTATTTACCACTTCGGTCGAAAAATCCTTGATTGAACAGCTCGTCGTCCTAATCAAATCAATAATCGATCCTATCATTCTGGCCAGCTGAATTAATATCGGCACACTGCACAGCACAATGACAGCCCAGAGTATGAATAGTTTTATATCCACAGCCCATCCATTTTATTAGTCACGCCCCTCATTCATTTATCAAACATTTATCAACCTAATTCCATCATTGCTGTTTCAAATCAGCTGAAAAATATCTTATATACAGCAGCTATAACGCCATATCCGACGGGTCAGACTCCTCGTCATCGCCGTAGAGCTTGTTGGAGGCCGCTGTGATTGCCGCGTCATCTATTGCCTTAATCAGCGTGTCGCCTATGTGCTCGACCATTTCACGAAACTTACTTTTTACCGGCCTGAAAAGGTCGTGTTGTATGTCTGTTATCGTCTTTAATCTGTTATCGGAGGACTGCGGGTACAAAAGCAATGCCGCAGTGGCACCGACAAGGCCGCCTAAAAATGAACCTATCAGGATATAGCGTTTTACGTCCTTACTCTGGCCTTCTAATACCGTTAGATCCGTCACAGATTGCCCTCCTTGTTTTTATAGCCATGTAAGGTATGATAGCACTTGGGCAGCCCTGCTGTCAAGGAAGGCGGTAAATAATTCTACGAGGTATTTTATTTGGGCTTATTAACCTTGTTATCTTTTTTAGCGATTCCAAGTCCCTGTATTTCCTTGATTTTCTCTTCGCTTAGGCGGTCAATATCCCTTTCCACTAATTCTGTGACGACAATGTCAGGGTGCTCTTTCTCAATTATATCTTTCTCGAAGGTCATCGTCCACAGGAACACGCTGCGCTGGAAGTGTTCGGCAACGAAATTCAACAGGGCAATGAAGAAGGAATCCCTGAAGATGACGATTCTGGGCAGCGCGGCATCGGCTATTTCTTTGGCGACTATTGGGGTGTTTGGGTCCCAGCAGGGATTTGCATAGTTTCCCGGTTTAGCAAGGTAGCTTCTGTAGGGTTTTGTAGGATGAAATATCACATCTTCGTCTGTAAACAGGTCAGACAGGGACAGGAGTTTATACAGGTCGCCGCCCTTTAAGTCTTTTTTATAAAGATTAAAATCTGAGATGTCCATTGGCTCAGACCCCGGGAATCCCATCGTTTTCATTATTTGCCGGTAAGCCCAAAACGCGCCGTAGGTATTCCAGTGTGTGTCAGTTGTGTGAAAGAGCAGCCCTTTTGGCTTTGCCTTTATGAGGGCGTCTCTTACGTCGATTATTTTAACCGTCGAATTATCGCCCATATATTCTATCAACTGGTCTGCCCGGGTCGTTGTGCCGGCCTTTCTTATGTAATCGGGCAGGTACTCAGGGTAAATGGTCTCCTTGTTGGGTGCTATTATCACGTAGTATTTTATACCCCTTTGGGCAAGCCACTCTTGCCGGTCAACCAAGGTATGTTTTAGCTTAGCAAGCTCGGCAGGCGTAAACGGTTTAATGCCCTTGTAGTCATCAAGTACGCGCTGGGCATCCAGATAAAGCCAGCCGCTTTTGCCAAAGACTACCTGGTCGGGAATTGGCGAGCTGTGCACTAACATCACCTTATACTTATTGTTCCACCTGATGAGCATATCGCGAAACCCGAAGTTGTCATTATAGTACTGCGTGTAGTCCTCAGGGAATGTGGCAAGGGTCTCAAAATTAAGCCGTGGTTTTGTGGCAAGGCTTCTCTGTTCGGTTATTGTTACCTTGTAAGTAATCAGAAAAAGCGAGCTCATAAACGGCAGGCTGATAAAAAAGACGAAGATAGACGCCGTAGCAATGTTAAAAACAGATTTCCCCCGTGGGTCAATCGATAGAAATCTTCTCCTGAGCAGGATAACAAAGACAACCGCTGCCGCCACAGAGGCAAATACATATGACAGGTAGTGTTTGTCGATAGAGTGAACAAGGGTGTTGAACTTTGGGCCTATGCCCCAGTTGCTGATAAACGGAGTATTGTTTTTAGCCGTAATACGCACAACGTCGTTTACTAATTCATATCCGGCGATGTTTTCGTTGGGCACAAACTCCCTCATGATATCTGCGGCAAGCCACCGGTAGCTCTTGAATAGCGTCTTCATCTCGATACTTTTTACCTCGATGACCCCAGCCTTTTCACCGACGAAGAAACTCATCACCATCGGGTTTTTTATCTCCTTTGGGATTTTGAATTTCAGGTCTCTAAAGCCATCGGCCTGATCGATATGCGACATTACGGAGTTCTCTACGTCAATCTCGCCGCGTTTGTCGTGGAAATAGAGGCGCGGATTGTTGTCATAGGATGATCTCATATTGATAAAGACTCTTATTATCAAATAGCTGTTGAGTTTTTCGCAAAACAAATAGACCGCGCTAAACGTTAATAGCGCAATAAGCATCTTCAGAAACAGTTCATTAAAGAAAAACCTGACAAGCGAGTCTTTAAACTTAGTCCACGACTCGTTACTTAGAATCATTAGAGCTTAAATCTCCTTAATAGCTGACCAACCGCTTAACAAACTCAGATATTATAGCACATTTTTTGATTATATAGCCTGCTCGCGGCTGAGGCGATCTACGGTGAGGACTTAGACAATACGCAGAGTTGTTCAGCGCGGTATTCCCCCAGCACTACAGAAAGATTGACTATGCAGAAGGGGGGTTGATCCCGAAACTACCCCTGATATATTGCGTGGGGATGGCATGTTCTTAGCTGCCCACAGGCCGCGCAGATCTCCCGCCCCATGCTCTTTCTTACAAATGCTGTGACGTGCCTGTCCACAAGGATTTGCTGAAACTCAAGGACGGTTTTGTCATCCGGCGGCTCATATTTGGCCGTTTCGTAGTGGTTAAACGGAATCAGATTTACCTTCGCGCTCAACCCCTTTAACATGGCAACAAGGCGACGAGCATCAGCTGGCGTATCGTTTATCCCCTTTAACAGCACGTAGCCAAATGTGATGCGCCGCCGCGGGGAGATTGGCAACCTGCCACAGGCCCTCAGCAGCGCCCCAATGTCATATTTATTATTAACCGGCATCAACGCCGAGCGTGTTGCATCTGTTGTGGCATTAAGTGAGACGGCCAGATTCACCTCCGGTATCTCTTTATACAATTTCTGAAGCTGCGGCACAACGCCAGCCGTTGACAACGTTATCCTGCGCTTTGAGATTCCCATGTAATCAGTTAATATGTGTATGCCGCGCACTACCCCGTCGAAATTTTTGAGCGGCTCGCCCATCCCCATAAATACTATGTTGGTTATCTCGCGGCCGTTTATTGCACCGTTATCTATTGCGTCTGTGGCCTGAAGCTCTCGTCTTACGGCCATGACCTGCCCTGCTATCTCATCAGCCCTGAGATTTCTTACCAGCCCCATCGTGGCAGTCAGGCAAAACCTGCATCCCATCGCACAGCCAACCTGCGAAGATACACAAAGCGTCAGGCGATACTCGTCAGGGATTAACACGCCCTCCACACTAAGGCTATCCTCAAGGCCAAAGAGCAGCTTTATCGTTGCATCTGGCGAGGCGGTCTTTTTGAGGATCTTCAGGCCGCCTATATACGAAAAGCCCTTGAGCTTGTCTCTCAAGGGCTTCGAAAACTCGGTTATCTCGTCTATACTTGCCGCATTCTTTTCATACATCCAGTGCATGAGCTGAGCCACGCGGAAGCCGGGCAGCCCCAGCTTATTAAACAACTGCTCAATCTCAGCGCGCGGCAGCGTCTTTAAATCAACTATGTCCCCATCTCCCAGCTCTTAAGATAGTCGCTCTGGGCCTTTGTGAGCTTGTCTATCTTTATGCCCATTGACTTTAGTTTGAACCTTGCTATCTCCCTGTCTATCTCCTCAGGGACACTATATACGGTGTTCTTTAGTTCTTTGTGTTTAGTCACCGCGTATGCCGAACACATGGCCTGATTGGCAAAGCTCATGTCCATGACCGACGATGGGTGCCCCTCTGCCGAGGCCAGATTTATCAGCCTGCCTTCGCCAAGCACATATATCCTGCGCTTATTTGGCAGCGTAAACTCCTCGACGAACGCCCTGATTTCACGTCTGCTGGTAGCCATTTCAGCAAGGGCGGTCAGCTCTATCTCCGCATTGAAATGTCCGGAGTTGCTCACAATGGCGCCATCTTTCATCACGCCGAAACACTTTTCGCTTATCACGTTGATATTTCCAGTTACTGTGACAAATATATTGCCAATCTTAGCCGCGTCCATTATGGGCATTACATCATATCCGTCCATCGTGGCCTCAAGAGCCTTTAGTGGATTTATCTCTGTCACAACTACACGTGCACCCATCCCGCGTGCCCTCATCGCAACCCCGCGGCCGCACCAGCCATATCCACAGACTACAAAAATCGATCCTGCAATCAAGCGGTTCGTCGCCCTTAAAATCCCGTCCATCGTGCTTTGGCCGGTGCCGTAGCGGTTGTCAAACAGGTGCTTGGTAAGGGCGTCGTTGACGGCTATGATTGGGTATTTTAATACACCTTTTTCAGCCATTGCGCGAAGCCGGATTACTCCGGTGGTGGTCTCCTCAGTACCGGCTATGACGTTTGACAGCAGGTCTTGCCTTTCTTTATGAAGCACGCTGACTACATCGGCACCGTCGTCCATAGTAAGGTGCGGCGCAAAGGACAGGAGGTCCATAATATGCTTATAGTACGTGTCGTTGTCCTCGCCCTTGATGGCAAAGACGGGGATGTCCGAATGTTTCACAAGGCTTGCCGCCACATCGTCCTGAGTACTTAGGGGATTTGAGGCACAAAGCGCTACCTCTGCCCCGCCGGCCTTCAGCGTCTCCATCAGGTTTGCAGTCTCTGTAGTAACATGCAGACACGCGGCCATTCTCAAGCCTTTGAGGGGTTTGTCCTTTGAAAATTGTTCTTTTATCGACCTAAGTACCGGCATCTCCATCTCTGCCCATTCGATTCTCAGTTTCCCCTGATCGGCAAGGCCTATGTCCTTTACATCGTGTTTCACCATAGCGGCAAGTCTCCTTATATTATATTTTACTATAGTAAGCTCTCACTACAACCCTGCCTCTTTTCTGAGCTGGTCGGCCATATCTGTCTTTTCCCATGTGAAATCAGGGTCAGGCCTTCCGAAGTGTCCATAGGAGGCTGTCTTCCTATATATCGGTCTTCTAAGGTCAAGCTTCGTTATGATTCCCTTAGGAGTAAGGTCGAAGTTGTCCCTGATTATCTTCACTATCTTCTCGTGAGAAATTTTCCCCGTATTTGAGGTATCGACAAGTATTGACAGTGGCTGGGCTATGCCAATGGCGTAGGCGATTTGAACCTCTGCCCTGTCAGCGATACCGGCGGCTACGATATTCTTCGCGATATATCTGGCCATATAGGCCCCAGAGCGGTCAACTTTCGTCGGGTCTTTACCGGAGAAACATCCGCCGCCGTGTCTGCCCGTGCCGCCATAGCTGTCAACGATTATCTTCCTGCCGGTCAGACCGGTGTCTCCCATCGGGCCGCCGGTGACAAATCTGCCAGTGGGGTTGACGTGATAGACGATGTGTTCCTCGTCGAGCAGTTCTTTGGGGATGGTCGGCTTGATCACCTCTTCGATGATGTCTTCCTTTAGTTCTCTGAGAGTTACGTCGGGGCTGTGCTGAAAAAGGTGTATTAAAATACCCCATCATAGCCGTCAACGACCCCCTTACCAAGTGCGGCTTGCCATCGCGGTATTCAATGGTGACCTGTGTCTTGCCGTCAGGGCGAAGGTAAGGCAGGATGTCCTTTGTGCGCACTTCGGCCAGCTTAATGGCAAGCTTATGGGCCAGCATTATGCTTGCTGGCATCAGTTCTTCGGTCTCATTACAGGCGAATCCAAACATAAGCCCCTGGTCGCCCGCCCCGCCCGGGTCAACCCCCATAGCTATGTCCGGCGATTGCTCATGAATGGCAGTGATTACAGAGCAGGTCTCATAGTCAAAACCATATTTTGCCCTCGTGTATCCAATATCTTTTATCGTCGACCTTACGATTGACGGTAAATCGGCTTAGGTGGTTGGGGTTTTTCCGCCGCCTTTGAAGGCAAACCCGGGGTTAACGAGCGGCTCCCAGGCCACCCTGCATTTTGGTGATTAGCGTATTATCGAATCAAGAAAGCGTACGGAGGTTTGTTTTGTTACCTTATCAGATTGCCCTTCCGGTACGGATTCGGAAGTAA
>JADFXZ010000079.1 GCA_015233265.1 Nitrospirota bacterium | reverse complement strand
TGAAAACTAAACAAGGCCTCGTTGAGATAGCCGACACGGGCACTCTATTTCTGGATGAGATAGCTGAGCTCACGCCAAATCTTCAGGCAAAACTCCTTTTGTTTATCGAAGAAGGAGAGTTTTTCAGAATAGGCGGCGTCAAATCTATAAGGGTAAACGTAAGAATCATTGCCGCTACGAATAAAGACATCACATATCTGCTGTCAACGGGGAAATTCAGAGAAGACCTCTACTACAGGCTCAACGTCATGGAGATAGCCATCCCGCCGCTGCGTGAAAGAATTAATGATATAAACGAACTTTGCATATATTTTCTAAAAAAACACGCCCCGCGATGCGGCAAAAAAATAACCGCCTTCACCAGCAAGGCAATGGAAATCCTCATGAACTACAGCTACCCGGGAAACGTAAGAGAGCTGGAGAATATCATAGAGCGCGCGGTAATTCTTGAGACTACTAACCTGATAACCCCTGAGAGCCTGCCGCAGAAACTGTCGATTCTCGTCCCGGACATTATAAGGCCAGACGCCATTAAGACCCTCGATGAACTCAACAGGGAATACGCCGCGAGGATAGTCGAATACCTCGGAGGCAACAAGACAAGGGCCGCGGAAGCCCTTGGCATATCGAGAACAAGCCTCTGGAAGATAATCAAAGAGTAGGTAAATAGTGGCAGCGGCTGCATCATGCAGGTCTTCCGGATATGCCGCCAAATTCCGTCCCTTTAACCGTTCAATTTCAAAACAAACGTCTCATCTTAACAGTTAATCTCTCAGGCTCACAACTATGCAACAGTCCTCGGATAGCAAAGAATCTGTTGTCATGTTCAAATGGTCTTGTGCGCTAGTCCTCGGCCTTTTGAACTATACCCAGCCTGACGGGATTGTTTTAGCCCGGCGTAAAGATGCCTTTCGTCTATCTCAGTCGTATTATAAATAGTCGCTGTCCATATTATTACGGTAAGTAGGACTGTTAACGCACTGTTTATTTTATGAACGCCAAAATTGTTCTTGCCTTCTGTAATTATCTTTATTATTATATAGTTCTGTCATGGCATAAATTGTGCAATCACAGCTTTAATAAGTTGATTAACACAATCATGAGACAACTGGAGGACGTACCGGTGAAAGGCTATAGAAAGCTCTTAATAGCTGTGGGCAATTCCAAAGAGGTGATACGTCAAGGCATGGCAGTGGCGGCAAAGGACAAAAGCTGGGTTACTATTATTAGGGTGCTGCCATCCGGCAGCGGCAAGATTCGCTCCGGGATTGAGGAGTTTTCGGCCAACAAGCTCTCCCCCGTAAAGACAAGGCTTGAGTACGGCAGCCCGCACGAGAAAATCATTGAGGCCGCCGAAGAAGAACGCTGCGATTTGATAGTAATGGGCGTCAATCGCACAAAGAGAATGATGCAGGGCAGCACTGTTGACAAAGTCATAGACAACGCACCGTGCCCTGTGCTTCTGGTGAGGATATAACTACAATGGAAAAAGGAAGACCATTTAAACTGTTGATATGCACGGATGGCTCCACAGACGCCATGAGAGGGATGCGCTACGGCGCAAAGCTAGGCAGGGGCATAGGGGCCGAGATAACAATCTTTCATGTGCACACGGGCGCTGAAGACGATTCTGACACAGCCACAGCAAGTGCCGCTGAAATACGGCAAAAATACGCCACCGCTGGCTGGGGTATGGCAATCCCTGAGATACGCTACCTTGAGGAGGCACGCCTGGGGCTGATAGCCCACGGCTGGATGGCAGAGGACTGGGCATCTGAACAAGGGGGTAATTTCGACGGTGATCTCTTCGGAGATTTCCAGATAACCCATACCGGCCCATCAGGCGAGATAATTCACCTCAAACTCAAACAGGGCAGAAACGCCGCCACCGAAATCCTCGACGAAATAGACCACGGCGCCTATAATCTGGTTATCATCGGGGCGTCGAAACGCAGCGGACTAAGCAGGATATTTCTATCCTCAGAGGTACAGAAAATCGTGGTGCACGCCCAGTGTTCGGTGCTGGTTGCACGGGAGCTGGAGGCAGGGCATGGGCATCTTGTCGGCTTGGATGGCTCTGAGGAGGCCTACGTGATGATGCACAAAGACGTGATGCTGGCAACACGGTGCGACTGCCCGGTGTCTTTAATCTCAGTGGCGAAACGACCTCAGGACGAACCAAAGGCCAGACAAATAGTAGAAGAAGGCCAGAGAATATTAAAGTCTCACGGGTTGGGGATTGCCGAGATAAAAACTGCCATTGGGGAGCCGGTTGAGGAACTCATTAAATACGGCAGGAACTACTCGGTTATCGTACTAAACGGCAAGGGGCAAAGCGGTATTGCAAAACGCTTCTTTATGGGTGGTACCGTTTTTAACGTAGTATTAGCAGCAGAAAATTCAGTAATGGTGGTGAGATGAAAAATACTGAAGCGAAAAAGATGTTACTGACATTATTTCCATTTCTGAGGTGGATTTCAGATGTGAAGCACACGTGGAAGGATGACCTGTTTGCAGGACTCACTGGCGCAGTGGTGGTGCTGCCCCAAGGCGTCGCCTTTTCAATGATAGCGGGGATGCCGCCCGAGTATGGCCTTTACACTGCAATGATTCCGGCAGTGATTGCGGCACTGTTCGGGTCTTCAAAACACCTGATATCTGGCCCCACAACGGCCATATCGCTGGTCATATTTGCAAGTATCTCTAAGATGGCTGAGCCTACCACGAGCCACTATATAGAGCTGACCCTCTTGTTGACACTGATGACAGGTGTATTTCAATTTATTTTAGGGGCGGCAAGGCTTGGAGGCCTGATAAACTTCGTCTCCCATTCGGTAGTGATAGGCTTTACCACAGGTGCGGCGATATTAATAGCATCAAGCCAGCTTAAGCACCTCTTTGGGTTGCAATACAAAAATGCCGCTCATTTTACCGACAACATAGTGTTGTTGATAAAGAATGTCCACGACTTTAATCCCTACTCATTAATGACGGCCGGTGTAACTCTGGTTATTGTCTTATTTGTGCGTAAGGTGCGTCCAAAGTGGCCGTCGATGCTGTTTGCGATGGTCGGTGGGGCAGCTCTGGCCGCGTCAATGGGCTGGCAGGCCAAGGGTGTTAAGGTTGTTGGGGCGCTGCCTTCGGCTGTTCCCCATTTCGCAATGCCACATTTTTCGATGGATGCCATAAGCGCGCTCTCAGGGCCTGCTATGGCTATAGCGATGCTTGGCCTGATGGAAGCGGTATCTATAGCGCGTTCGGTTGCATTGAAATCCGGCCAGAAGATAGACGGCAATCAGGAGTTTATAGGCCAGGGGCTGTCAAACTTTGTCGGGTCGCTATTTTCATCATATGCGTCATCGGGGTCGTTTACCAGAAGCGGCGTTAACTATTCGGCAGGGGCTAAATCCCCGTTTGCCGCGATATTTGCCGCGGCGTGGCTTATGGCAATCCTTACGTTTGTAGTATCCTATGCCGCTTACCTGCCAATATCCGCGATGGCAGCCGTGATACTTGTAGTTGCTTATAATCTCGTCGATTTCCATCACATTAAAACCACATTTAAGCTGTCCAAGCAGGACGCTGGCGTAATGGGCGTGACATTTTTAGCAACGCTGTTTCTTGAGCTGGAATTTGCCATCTACGTTGGGGCGCTGCTGTCAATTGGTCTCTATCTCAATAAGACCGCTCAGCCGAAAGTACTTCCCCGTGTGCCTGAGGTTCACAGCCGGCAGCTGGTGACAGACCCATTTCTGCCACAGTGTCCGCAGATGGGGTTGATTATGATAGACGGCGATTTATACTTTGCCGCGATGAGCCATGTCGAGGAGAATATTGCACGGATACAGAGTTTTGCACCATCGCAGCACAAGCTGTTAATCATCTGCTCAAGTATCAACGAGATTGACCTCACAGGTGTGGAGACACTCGTACACATGGTCGAAGAGTATCGACGAAATAACAAGGACATATACTTTTGCGGCATCAAGCCGCAGATGTTGAAATTGATGGAGCGAAGCGGGGCAGTTGAGGAGATAGGCCATGACCACATCTTCGACTCTAAAGAACAGGCCATTATGACTCTCGTTGAGAGCCTGCAGACGGGCATCTGCGCTGAATGCCCCCACAGGGTGTTCTGGGAGTGTGACGCAAAAAAGGCCACGGCCAAGTCAACTGCAAAAGAGAAAAGTTTTGGGCTGCCGCAAAACGGCCTGCTCCAGAGTTAAAGCCAGAATTAAAGACAACTAATTTAGTTTTTAAGGGAAAGGGCCTCCCTCCTTTCCCTTATTCAGTCTCATATGGTAGTTATGGCAACTGGTATGTTTTAATAGAACATGGCAAGAAAAATCATCCTCAGCTTCGCGGCAAGTTTCTCTCTCATGGCCTTGCTTATAATTTTGGCCTACGGGGACTTCGTTAAAATCATAGAAGACATTCGAACCCTCGAGACAACGGACAGGATAAGAAGCAAGACCCTCGAGATGAGAAGATATGAGAAAAACTTCCTCAATGGCGATGACTCTGCAGCTGAAATGGCGCTCAACTATATTGCGTCAATCAGGGCTATCCTCCGCCCGGAGGATTTCAATATCAGTGTGGACTCTCTTAGGACTATCAACGGGAAATTAGACAGATACTATGTCGTATTTGAAAAAATACTTGGCATGTCCATAGAATTTCAGAAGGCCAAAGACGAGTTAATCCGGAGGCAGGGAGAGTTACCGTTTCTGCCCCTTGTCAGTGCGACATATCGTGAGCATCCAATTCAGGCCATAGAGGCGCTCAGACAGACGCACATCGATGGTGGCATGATTAGCATTCTTGACGCCATATCTGTCAATGTGACAACATTGAGAAAACTAGGAGACGAACTTATTTTAATATCTGGCAGCCTCGATAAAACGGCAAGGGATAGAATCGAACATCTGATAAAAATGACTCAAGTCAGTGTCCTTATTATAGTACCAGCGTCATTTATGCTGGGGCTTGGGCTGCTCTTTAAGATAAGCAAAAAGACAGCCGCCAGCCTGAAGGAACTTGAGGCTACTATGGACAATGCCGCCCACGGGTGTTTTAAACATATCCCTGTCAGTGCAACTATGGATGAGGTTGAAAATTTAAAGATGGTATTTAATAAGATGTCACAGGAGCTGCGCAACCGGCAGGAGCAAATCAACACCAAGGATGAAGAGCTTCACCAGTCAAGGCAGCTCTCAGCCCTCGGCACCTTGTCATCCGGCATAGCCCATGAGCTGAATAACCCTCTGAATAATATTCATCTTGCAGCCCAAACCCTGCACAGAGCCGTCTCTAATGGGCAATATCCGCAGATTATCTCAAACTCTGTACAGGACATACAGTCTCAGACAATGCGAATGAAAGGCATTGTGGGAAATCTCATGGATTTTGCGAAAAATAAGAAACCCCAGTATGAGCAGTTTGAACTTTACAGCCTTCTGAGTGATACATATAAGAGGCTTCTCGCCTCGGCAGACCTCAGCGCCATTGTGTTTAAGGTTGATGGGGAGGGCTTTATCAGCGCGAGCCGCCCACAGCTTGAGCAGGTGTTTATTAATTTATTTACAAACGCGGTTGACGCAATGGCAGGTAGCGGCACACTCAGCGTAGATATTTCACAGACGGGCGGCAAAGACACCGTAATCAGAGTCTCAGATACGGGGGCCGGCATAGCACCCGGAGATATTGACAGGATATTTGAGCCATTTTATACAAACAAAGGCAGCGGCACAGGACTTGGGCTATTTATCACATACAACATAATTAGAAACCACAATGGCACTATCACTGTGGCGAGCACTCCCGGCACGGGCACTACATTTATCGTGACGCTGCCGCTTAGACAATGCACTGCGGAGGAGTCATGAACATACTGATAGCAGAGGACGAGGACATATCGAGAAAGCACCTGATTTACGCCCTGCAGGACGCTGGCTACACCACACACGGCGTTACAAACGGCGCTGAGGCGGCTCAGGCAATACAAAAGAGGCAGTATCAGGTAGTAATAACCGATATAAAGATGCCGGACATGGACGGCCTCGAGTTATTTTCAATCTTACGGGACACACACCCTGAAATCAGTGTCATTATCATCACCGGCTATGGGACAGTTGCGGCGGCGGTTGAGGCTATTAAAGGCGGTGCGCAAGACTATATTACAAAGCCCTTTAACATAGACGATCTGCTTATTAAACTGGCGGCAATAAAAGAAAAGCACGCCATGAAAAACGAAATCGAGGCGTTGAGGGCATCTTCCGGCCTATCCGCTAAAATCCCGTATATATTTAAGAGCGCCGCTGTGCGCCAAATTATGGATATGATCGATAAAATCAAGGACTCAGATTGCAATGTGATGCTCTCAGGACCAACAGGCTGCGGAAAAGGACAGGTCTCGAAACTGATTCACAACCTGAGCGCTCGAAAAGAAAGGCCATTTATTGAAATCAACTGCGCGGTATTGACTGAAGAGCTGCTTGCAAGCGAGCTGTTTGGCCATGAAAAGGGGGCATTTACTGGTGCTGTTGCCGCAAAAAAAGGATTGATGGAGATAAGCCACGGCGGTGCGCTGTTTCTCGATGAGATTGCCGAGATGCCGGCAAATCTCCAGGCACGTCTGTTAAAGGCCATCGAAGACGGCGAATTCTACCGTGTTGGAGGGACTCGCCTGATTAAGGTGGATGTCAGGTTTATTGCCGCGACAAATCAAAACATTAAGACCATGACCAAGGCAGGTCAGTTCAGAGAGGACTTATACTACCGGCTTAATGTCATGGAGATAGCAATTCCATCGTTGAGAGACAGAAGAGATGATATTGTCCCCCTGTGCAGCTTCTTTCTTCAAAGGTATTGCCAGAAATATAAGAAAGACATCAGCTCGATAACGCCGGAGGCAACAAAAATCCTCTTAGGATACGATTTCCCGGGAAACGTGCGAGAGCTTGAAAACATAATCGAACGGGCGGTAATTATAGAAAGCACTGGGGCTATAACCTGTGGAAGTCTGCCCCACGGTCTTTCCATGTTTCAAATGGAAACACTAAATCCAGAAAAAATCCTGACCATCGAAGAGCTGACAAAGAAATACACTGAAGACGTGATAGATCACTTTGGCGGCAATAAGTCCCTGGCGGCGGATGCCCTGGGAATTTCGCGCACAAGCCTGTGGCGGCTCTTGAAAGAGTAACAAATCCTCTGTTATGGCTTTTAAATAGGTCTTATGGTGTCATTCATGCTCTAAAGCACAGCGGCCAGTTTGATTAGGACACATTTCAATTTATGAGTTTATTTTAATAGAACCCCATCACCACATGATTCCAGATTTCCGCAGCGTGTCCTTTGCGTTTTTATTCCCAAGTTGTGCAGCCTTAATATAATCAGCGGTAGCCCTGTCGAACTCCCCTTTAGCGTGATAGGCCATGCCGCGATTATTATATGGCTCGGCATAGTCTGGATTTATCTCGATAGACTTAGTGTAATCAGCGATAGCCTTGTCGTGGTGACCTTTTTTGCCATAAGCAACACCGCGATTATTATACGACTGAGCATCCAGCGGATTAATCTCGATAGACTTAGTGTAATCGGTGATAGCCCTGTCGAACTCCCCTGTGGCGTTATAGGCAATACCACGATTATAGTAGGCCTCAGCATATCCTTGATTAATCTCGATAGCCTTATTGTAATCAGCTATAGCTCCGTCGAATTCCCCTTTAGCGTAATAGGCAAGCCCACGGTTATAGTATGCCTCAGCATATCCCGGATTAATCTCGATGGCCTTGTTATAATCAGCGATGGCCCCGTCGAAGTCCCCTTTTTTACTGTAGAGCACACCACGATGATAATAGGGCTTGGCATAGCGTGGGTTAATCTCAATAGACTTGTTAAAATCGGCGATAGCCCCGTCGAAGTCCCCTTTAGCGTAATAGGCAAGCCCACGGTTATAGTATGCCTCAGCATATCCTGGATTAATCTTGATGGCCTTGTTAAAATCGGCGATAGCCCCGTCGAAGTCCCCTTTAGCGTAATAGGCAAGCCCACGGTTATAGTATGCCTCAGCATATCCTGGATTAATCTTGATGGCCTTGTTAAAATCAGAGATAGCCCCGTCGAAGTCCCCTTTTTTACTGTAGAGCACACCACGATGAAAATACGGTTGCGCATATCGTGGATTAATCTCAATGGCCTTGTTATAATCAGATAAAGACTTGTCGCTGTCCCCTTTATCGTAATAGACAATACCACGACTATAGTACAGCTCAGCAAACAGAGGGTTAATCTCAATGGCCTTGTTATAATCGGCAATAGCCCTGTCGAACTCCCCTTTATCATAAAACGCAATACCACGATTATAGTACGCCTCAGCATATTGAGGGTTAATCTCGATGGCCTTGTTATAATCGGCAATAGCCCTGTCGAATTCCCCCTTGTCGTGATACGCAATACCACGATTATAGTATCCCCTTGCATATCGTGGATTAATCTCGATGGCCTTGTCATAATCGGCAATAGCCCTGTCGATCTCCCCTTTATCATAATCGGCAACACCACGGTTATTATGCATCTTAAAATTCCTGTCTTCAGCAGGCGTCATAACTGGAAAAACCAATATTAGTAAAAAAGCGATAAAGCATTTTTTTACCATCATCATCTCCTCATTTAGTGTAAATGCTTTTAGAAAGATCAGGCATAAATTGCCTATACTTTCATCCCCTATCGATGCTTTCCTTGATTGCTGCTTTCGCAGGAATGACAAAAAAAGACAATGGCAATGATATTAATAGGTGGTCATTTATTTATTTCTGCCATTTATTTTATGTCTGTCATTTCAGCGAAAGCTGTAATCCAGTCTTTGAAAATCCAAATGCGATTGCACTTCCGGTCATTATTGCTGATATTAGTATAATTATTTCTATAAATCATAGTTCAATAAAATGGGTCAAGCCAGCCAACTCAATTAAGACTACCAGGGGACAAACTCGGCCTTGCCTACGCCGCACAAAGGGCAGAGCCAGCCGGGCGGCAAATCATCGAAGGGTACTCCATTGGGAATACCCTTCGATTTATCTCCAGTTGCCGGGTCGTAGATATATCCACAGCCCCGGCACATGTGTTTCCCTGTTGCAGTCATATCAGGCTATTGATTGATCTTGATTTTAGCGACTAAGTCCTTTACAGCAATGTTGTTGTCTACTACGTCCTGGTCTGCCCCTATGCCATAGCGGCGGTTGCAGAGCCTTTTGGCATGACCGCCCCACGCCTCAAAGGAAATTGCCTGAAGCCGGATGTCGGTTATGCAGTCAATGACAATGAAATCATTGCCTGTGCCGTGCATCTTTGTGAAATTCACATTCATTTTATGAATTCAGGGACAAGCTCATCCCTTACGAGATCTTCATATGTCTGTCTTTTGCGAATCAGGAAGTGTTGGCAGCCATGAACAAGTACCTCAGCCGGGCGCGGCCTGCTGTTGTAGTTAGAACTCATAGAAAATCCATAGGCGCCGGCGCTCATCACTACGGCATATTCCCCTTGCTGCAACGCTGGCAGTTCTCTGTCTTTACCCAAGAAATCACCGGACTCACATATAGGGCCTACGATGTCGGCAAACACATCTTTCCTCTTCTTTTTATGGACGGGTATGATATGATGATAGGCGTCATACATCGCAGGGCGAATCATGTCGTTCATACCGGCATCGACGATTATGAAATCCCTGTCGTGGCCTTTCTTTGTATAGAGAACTTTCGTGACTAAAAGACCAGCGTTGCCGACGAGAGTTCTGCCCGGCTCCATGACAATGGTCAGGT
>JADFXZ010000078.1 GCA_015233265.1 Nitrospirota bacterium | reverse complement strand
TTCTCAGGTGGTCGACATGACCGGAACAGGTGGACGGTTTCGCCGGAATACGCAAATATCAATATATTCCTGGCCAAGCAGCCAATAAATCGTAGACAGCTTTCTTTTTACATCATATCTGTTTCTATGATTAGAGATGCCTGTTGTGTTTGCCGTATTGCCTGAATTATCATCCAATATATCTTCACATCTGTCAAAATATTCTAATGCAATTTCAATATTGCCTTGTATAAAAGAAATTTCACCTAAACGGAAATTTACGACATATCTATCAGAATATCGTTGAATTTCTTTTGAATTATATATATCAGTAGCTTTATCAAGCTCTCCTTCATAGAAATGTAGAAATGCCCTTTCCATTTCCAGCAAATACGTAATCTTTGCCCTTTCGACGGTATCAGCTTTATTAACACGATCGGCAAGCCTGTCGTGAGTAAAATGTTCCAACTCATCATATAGAGCTTTCGCCTTATCATACCAGACCTTCTTTGCATTTGAACCAATACTTTTGCAATGCATTTCATATTCTATAAAAGCCTTTTTTGCATCTACATTATGTGAAAAGAACTCAGGCAAGATATTTGCCTCATAATCCAAATAGAAAGTTGGACCTCTCAAGCCTAAAGCAAACATTCGCATTTTATGCTCTTTTTCTTTTATGTCGTTAAGATTTGATAATAGATTATCTATCGTCTCCAGCCGTTTTGCGAGCAACACAAAGCTATCATTAATATGTTCATTAACATTTCCCTGCTTATAAGCCATATGATGTTCCAACTCTCCCCATACATCCTGAACCAATGTTCTTAATTGAATTTCAATATAGTGCTGTCCATCATCGCACTCAAGAATATAGTGGACAGATTTATAACCTGAACCTTTTAACCTATTAGTGATATATAAACCATCTGTAGCAGATGGTTTAATGCTGTCATAAAACTTAGCCCAATTAAAGACTTTTATTTCTATTAGCTGAAATTTTCTGTCCTTAGAAAATGTATCATATATGTATTCATGAACTCTAACAATATCCTGTTCAAAAAAGCATAATATCCTATAACCAGCATAGTCCTTTATATCGGTTAATCCAGTCCTGCCATTATCCTTTTTTATTTTTAAAAAGGCACTTTCTGATGATTTTATTCTTGTTTTTGTTAAGTACACCTTAATATTTTTTTCACAAAAGTCAGCCTTTATCTTTTCATCGATTACTGAAAGCATAATCTTTAAGTCTCTTTCTATCTTTTTTATATGTTCTTTTTTATATGTTCTTTCACACTCGTCAATCTCTCAGCAACATATCACCTCTCCAGTAAGACATTGATATAAGAAACATTATGTGAAGGCAACGCCAATCACCTATATTGCACATTCCAGCCCCATGTCCTCATTAAACATGTATCCATAGATTAAACCATGAAATATAAGTTTACTACCATAGTATTCAATATGTCAATCTATTAATTATATATTCTCTCAAATATATGAGTGTTACGCATCGGTAACGCCTTATAGAATATATCTCATAATATTAATCATCATAACATACTAATAATTAATAGTTTTGACGTCGAATCTTCTAAACTAAAGTATTTCTATTCATCCAGACCCTCATCTTTCAGTAAGCTCAAGCCGTTTCTGCTGAATCAGCCTGCCAGATATTCTGCCGAAACTATAGATTTGTAATTGCCTACCCCGCAATGCTATAATAGCGCTTTAGAAAACGACCAGTGAGGTTAACTTGACTAAAGCGATTCCGTTTAAAGGTTTGTTGTATGACCCCGAGAAGGTCTCGATGTATGACGTTACAGCGCCGCCCTATGATATTATATCCGGTAATATGCTCCAGAGGCTCTATGACCGAAGCCCGTATAACATTGCGCGCGTGGACTGCGGCATGGAGACCTCCACTGACGGCGGCTCTATGACAAAATATCTTTTGGCCTCAGAGAGTCTCAGAAAGTGGATGCAAGAGGGCATTATAAAGTTTCAGGACAGACCGGCCTACTTTCTCTATGAAACTGTCTATACATCCTATGGGCAAAAAAAGACGATGCGGGGCATATTTGCCGCCGTTAAACTGGCGCAGCCGGGCAAGGGTATCTTCCCGCACGAGATGACTCATTCTAAACCCAAAGAGGATAGGTTTAATCTGCTTCGTATATGCAGGGCTAACACCAGCCCGATTTTTTCCCTCTATGATAACCCTGAGTGCAAGATAACCGATTGCCTCGGCGCTATCCTTGCACAACGGCCATATATCGAATTCACCGACGACGACTCTAACTGCCATAAGTGCTGGATTGTCAGCGACCCGCGTCTTACCGAGCGAATCAGCGCCGGCATCGCGGGAAAAGATATATTTATCGCCGATGGTCATCACAGATATGAAACCGCACTTAAATATCAGAAGCTCATGAAAGAAGGCTCAGGCGATTCAGACGCCGCATATAACTACGTGCTGATGCTGCTTGTAAATGTCGCAGACGAGGGGATAACTATCAAACCTACGCACAGACTGCTGTCAAAGCTGCCAGCGGGGGCGATTGATTTACTAAACGAAGATTTCGATGTTACCAGACTTGCCCCGGACACAGATATAATCAAGGCCATAGCAAATAAGAAACGCACCTTTGGAATGCTCGACGCAAACGGACAATTTTACGAACTTCGATACAAGGGGCAGCCCCCCTCAGGCGTCCTCGATATAGATGTAATTATATTGCATGAAATAATTTTCAAAAAGTTGTATAATGTCAGTGAATTCGGATATGAGATGGATGTGGTTAAGACAATTGCGATGATTGAGGGCGGGCGGCAACAAGATGATGGGCAAGCCGCTCAGAAAGCTCAAAAATACGACGCGGCCTTTTTCCTCAATCCAACGCGCGTTGCGGACATTGAGATGGTGGCGCGGGCAGGCCTTAGAATGCCGCCCAAGTCAACGTACTTTTATCCTAAGATACCAACTGGTATAGTTATTAATTATTTTGATAAGTAGCAGTAAAATAAAGTAGTTGTAAGACGTCAGGAGGCTTTGTCTCCGAACAATTATCTGGATAGCGAAGGGGCCGGTTTTTTCAATTAACGACGGCAACGCGGGTATCACACTGCGGCAGGCCGCCCCCTGAGCGATGGAGGAGGTTCTAAGATGGCTGTAAAAATTGGTGTAAACGGGTTCGGAAGAATCGGAAGGAACTACTTTAGGGCATGTATGGACTCTAAAGAGATTGAAATCGTAGCCATAAACGACATCACCGACGCAAAGACCCTTGCCCACTTGTTGAAGTATGACTCAGTAGTTGGCAATCTCAACGCTGAGGTTATCGCAAAAGACGACGCACTTATCGTAAACGGCAAGACAGTAAAGGTAACGGCAGAAAGAGACCCGGCAAATCTCCCATGGAAGGCAATGGGCGTTGAGATAGCCGTAGAGTCAACCGGTCTGTTCACAAAGAAAGACGCAGCCTCCAAGCACCTGACCGCTGGCGCCGGATGGGTTCTGATTTCAGCCCCCGCAACTGACGAAGACATCACCGTATGTATAGGTGTTAACCATGAGCTGCTGGACCCTGCTAAGCACAAGATAATCTCTAACGCGTCTTGTACAACCAACTGCCTGTCACCAATTTCCAAGGTTATTCACAAGGAATTCGGCATTGTAAAGGGCTTGATGACCACCGTACACTCATATACAAACGACCAGAGACTCCTTGATCTGGCACATAAAGACCTCAGAAGGGCAAGGGCGGCTGCCCTGTCTATCATCCCATCGAGCACGGGCGCGGCAAAGGCAATAGGTCTCGTTCTTCCAGAGTTAAAGGGTAAGTTAGACGGTTTTTCAATGCGCGTCCCGACACCCAATGTCTCAGTTGTCGACCTTACCGTAGAACTCAAGAAAGAGGCCTCGGCGGCAGACATCAACAGCGCTATTAAGGCGGCTGCTGAGGGCCCGATGAAGGGGGTCCTCCAGTACTGCGACGAGCCGCTGGTGTCGTCCGATTTCAAGGGCAATCCACACTCGTCCATATTTGACCCTGCCCTGACAAAGGTAATAGGAAATATGGCAAAAGTAATTTCATGGTATGACAACGAATGGGGTTATAGCTGCCGCTTAAGAGACCTCACACTCTATGTAATATCGAAGAGATAGGAGGGACTACGGCGATGGGTCTTAATAAGCTCATAATGACTGACCTTGATTTAAAAGGCAAGCGCGTTTTCATAAGGGTGGACTTCAATGTCCCGTTTGACGACGCCGGTGCCATATCTGACGACAACAGGATTCGTATGGCTCTGCCTACGATTCAAGCTGCCGTATCAGGCGGGGCACGGGTAATCCTTGCCTCCCATCTGGGCAGACCTAAGGGAAAACCAAATCCTAAGTACAGCCTTGCCCCGGTGGCAAAGCGTCTTGAGGAGCTGCTCAAGCAAAAAGTTACCTTTACCAGCGACTGCGTCGGCCCGGATGTTGAAAAGACAGTTAACGCCATGAAAGACGGCGATGTCACGCTCCTTGAAAACGTCAGATTTTACGCGGAAGAGGAGAAAAATGACGCTGGATTTTCGGAGAAACTCTCCAAACTTGCCGACATCTATGTAAACGACGCCTTCGGCACCGCCCACAGGGCACACGCGACGACCGAGGGTATGACAAAATTCGTAAAGCAGGCGGCGGCCGGGCTTCTGATGAAAAAAGAACTCGAGTACCTTATCGAATCCATCGACAACCCTGTGAGGCCGTTTGTAGCCATAGTAGGCGGCGCTAAGGTGTCTGGTAAAATAGCGGTACTTGATAATCTGGCCGGCAAGGTAAATAAGGTTATCATTGGCGGCGGCATGGCCAACACGTTTTTCATGGCACAGGGGCACGAAGTAGGCGATTCCCTGTGTGAGCCTGAAATGCTGGATACCGCCAAGTCGATAATGGAAAAGATGAAGGCCAACAATGTGGAGTTTCTGCTGCCAATTGACTGTGTAATCGCGCAGTCCACAGAGCCGGGGGCTGAGACTAAGATTGTCTCGGTAGATAAGGTACCGGCGGGTTGGAAGATACTGGACGTAGGGCCTGAGTCCTCAAAGGTATTTGCAAAGGCTGTAGCGGACGCCAAGACTATTGTGTGGAACGGCCCAATGGGGCTGTTTGAGATAGAGGCATTCTCATCTGGGACGTATTCGCTGGCAAAGGCCGTGGCGGCCTCAAGCGGTACGAGTATCATAGGAGGCGGGGATTCGGTGCTGGCCGTCAAGCGGGCCGGCGTTGCTGACCAGGTCTCGTTTATCTCAACGGGAGGCGGCGCGTCTTTAGAGCTTCTCGAAGGGAAAGTCCTGCCAGGTGTAGCGGCTCTTTCAGCGAAATAAATCGTCCTGCCGGCCTGAAGTCATCAGCTTCAGGCCGGTTTATTATGTTGCGCTTTTCAAATGAGTGAAGACATTAGGATATCAAGTGGCGGTATCTTGAGGTCTGATATGTTCAAACAATTGCCGGGACAGCTTGTATTTTTCGCTGCCGCCGGCATTGTTTTAATTATCTGTGCCAACTGTCTCGATGTAGATAAACCTTCGGCAAATAATATGCACACATATAGGAAAGTATACATTACTTAAGAAAGAATGCGGGATATAGTGTAACCGCTCCTATTGTCTGATATGACCAGGGGGCACTTGAGAAGATAAACTGCTCACATTATACTTGATATACACTTGACACAGAAATAGGTTACAATATCTGTGTGAAAAAATGGTGGCAGTTTTGGAAGCAATCGAAGGACGTCAATGCTAAAAACAGGGACGGGTGGACGCCTCTGATGCTTGCCGCTAATGAAGAGACCATAGACCATATCCGTGACCTTATCGCGGCGGGGGCTGACATCAATGCCAAAAACTATGACGGCTGGACTGCCCTGATGTTTGCCGCTTCAAGGGGCAATGTGGATATTATCAGACTCCTTATAGACTCCGCCGCTGACGTTAATGCGACAAATAATGACGGGTGGACTGCCCTGATGTTTGCCGCAAACAAGGAAAGCGGCGACAGCGTCAGGGCGCTGATTGCCGCTGGCGCCGACATCAACGCTACAACGCAAGACAGCGGCTCGGCGCTGATGTTTGCCGCAAACGTCGGCAACGTGGATGTCCTCATGGAACTCATATCTGCCGGTGCAGATGTCAACGCAAAAAACAACGACGGCTGGACTGCGTTAATTCTGGCTGCCACTGAGCGCTCATTAGGCTGCATCAAGGCACTTATCGCCGCCGCCGCCGATGTCAATGCCAAGAACAACGACGGCTGGACTGCCCTGATGGATGCGGCCTCCAGACGAAGGGTAGATATTGTCAGGCTGCTTATTGACTCCGGTGCTGATGTCAATGCCAAAAACAACCTCGGGTGGACTGCCCTGATGGCATCTATTCCAATGCGTCAAGACCTGCTTATGGAGTGGGAGGAATATGGCCTGTCAATGGAGGCTTCAATTAAGGACTCCTCGGCCTGTATCAGAGCGCTTGTCGCCGCGGGTGCAGATGTCAACGCAAAAAACAACGACGGCTGGACTGCCCTGAAATATGCCTCCGAAAAAGGTACTGTGGAAAGTGTCTGCGAACTTATCGACGCTGGCGCCGACGTCCTTATTGATGTCGACGATGGCGAAAGCTCTGTTGTGTAATTTAGTGCTCATCGTCAGCCTCCAGCTTAGCCAGGTCCGCCAAATCCCCCGGATATCCAGCAGCACGTTTATTGGCCTTCAGACATTTAACCCAATCACTGACAACTCTAAGTCTCCGTCTGAGGTTATTAACCGCCGCGAGTAGCAATCTCTAAACTCCACTGCGTCGATTGTCGTCAGAATGTCTATACGCACCGGCGGGTAACCCAATTGAATAATATTTCCCGGGGTTAAAAAATCCTCAGGTTGTAATCCAAGTGAGGAAAAGCCAATAACATCTAATACGCTGATTATCGATGCCGCATTTTCTTCGGAGTTTCTTATCCAAACATCCAAATCACCAGTGTAGCGCGGGTGAGCGTGAAACGCCAGAGCATAGCCGCCAACGATAAGATATTCAACCCATTTGTCGATTAATAATTTGACAAATGGGTTGAATGCCTTGTATATCATCGCCGTGGTACTGCCTGCGGAGCATCTCAACCGCCTCAAACCGCTCACTGGCAGGCCTGCTAAGCCAATACTGGCCGTCAGAAGGCTCCTCACCCAAACGTAGTATCTTCACATGCCTCTCAATGCGCTCCATCTGTCTTATTATAACACAAAGATGTGCACTTTTTGCCCTGATTACGCCAGAGCGTTCTTGCCAGCTCTTTATCTTCCTACCCTTTCACCATCTTTAAACTCACCGGTGAAGCTTCTACCATCGGGCGATGTGTATGTACCCTGGCCGTTTGGCTTGCCGTCCTTGAACTGACCCGTATACCTGTCGCCTGTGGCCAATGAAAGTGTTCCGTGGCCGTTATAACTGCCGTCTTTGAACTCACCGGTGTACTTATCGCCATTAGGGGCGGTAAAAGTCCCCTGACCGTGTGCCTTGCCGTCTTTATAGTCGCCGGTATATCTGGCCGCATTGGGGAAGTCTGCCGTGTCTGCGTGGACTTCTTTAAAGTCACCGAAATATCGTGAGCCGTTTGGGGAGATTAGAATGCCCCGGCTCTGTGTCGTGTTGTCTGATTGTTCAACGAATTGTCCTATAATCCTTGCACCTCCAGCGGTAACAAAATCCCCCTGTGCACGCATGTTGTCGTCTTTGAAAGTGCCGGTGTACTTCGTCCCGGACGCAGCGACAAATGTATACTTATTGCCATCTATGGAGATAAATGACCCGTGGCCCTCAGGCTTGCCGTCTTTGAATTGCCCCGTCAACCGGCTGCCATTAGGGTATATCATCGTGCCCCGACCGTTTATCTTGTCGTCTTTAAATTCACCGGTATATTGAATGCCATCGGGGGTGGTGAGTGTCCCCTGCCCGTCATAGTTGTTGTCCTTAAATTGCCCCGAGTACCTTGTCCCATCAGGATGGGTAATGCTTCCCTCTCCATCTGCCTTGCCGTCTTTGAATTGCCCGACATACCTCAGACCATCAGCTCCGGTTAAAATGCCCTTGCCGTTGGGCTTGTTATCTTCGATATTACCGACATACTTCATTCCATTGAAGTAACCAATTGTGCCCTCTTCCGAGTAAGCCAAAACCGGCAAGGCTATTACGAACAAAAACACCCAAACAAGCCTTTTACAATAAACCATAAATCATCCCCCCATTACCGCAGCCTTCGCGGGGCACATCCCCACGTTATTGCCGTCTCTAAACAACCCCGTAAATTGAAACGTATCCGAATCGAACAACCCCCTGTCGCTGAGCTTCAGATGCGGGATGACAAGCAGGGCCATAAATGAAAGCGTCATAAACGGGGCGCTCAGCCCGCAGCCAAGCCTTTTTACCATATCGTTGAGCTGCGCATATCGCTGAGCCGCCTCATATCCATCGCCCGTAGTCATTAATCCCGCAACAGGCAAAGGCACTACCTGCCTCTTATCTTTGGCTGCGGCACAAATCCCCCCGCGGTGTTCTATAATCAGATTCACCGCCTCGCTCAGGTAGTCATCGCTGACCCCAACGGCCACAATGTTATGACAATCGTGCGCAATCGACGAGGCAATGCCACCATCTCTCAACCCAAAATTATGAATAAATCCAATGGCAGGCAGCGCTTGTTTCTCATAACGATTGACTACCGCGATTTTCAGTATGTCATCATCTGTGTTCGACACCAGATTTCCATTTAATACCCTTGCTTGCCCAAGCCGCTTTTGCGTAATCAGCTCTCCATCGAGCGCTCCTATTACATTAATCTCACCACCTTTGTCCGGCACAAAGAAATCCCCTGGGGTTTTAAGCTCTGCGTTAAAATTATTTATGGCCTTGTAGGGTGTGTGCGCAATCATAGGCGCCCTGTTTTCGGCGGTGAGCTGACCATCTACATAGGTCTTTAAGACATTAAAACTCCTGAGGCTGTCCACTACTGCAAAATCCGCCGCATCCCCAACCCTTAACAGCCCGACATTCAGATTATAGTGAAGCACGGGATTGACACACGCAGCCCACAGCACCTTCATTATGTCATGCCCGGCGGACACTGCCCGCCTGACCATGAGATTGATATGGCCTCTGACAAGGTCGTCAGGATGAATGTCGTCGGTGCAGAACATCACATCACGCCAGTGCTTAGTGATAAGCGGCGATAACGCGTCGAAATTCCTTGCGGCAGAGCCTTGCCTTATCAGGATTTTCATGCCGTAGGCAATTTTCTCCAGCGCCTCTTCAAGCGTCAGACACTCATGGTCTGTGGAAATCCCTGTCTTTACGTATGTCTCACATGGGCTTCCCCGCAGACCGGGGGCGTGGCCGTCAATGGGTTTTCCATATTTTTGAGCCGCCCGTATTTTTGCCATTACATCGGGGGCAGCATTGATAACCCCCGGGTAGTTCATCACCTCGGAGAGATATCTTATCTCATCTCGCTTTAATAGGGCGTCCACTGCGTCAGCGTCAACAGCCGCCCCGGAAGTCTCAAACCCGGTTGCAGGGACACACGATGACGCCCCAAAGTAGAATTTAAAGGGGACTGTCCCGGCGTTTTCTATCATGTAGTTAAGCCCCCGCACCCCCAGCACGTTAACAATCTCATGGGGGTCGCTCACCGCGGCCACAGTGCCGTGTGTGGCGGCAAGCCTCGCAAACTCAGAGGGTATCAGCATAGAGCTCTCCACATGGCAATGGGAGTCTATAAAGCCGTGGATTATAAAGACGCTATAAA
>JADFXZ010000221.1:1994-3735 GCA_015233265.1 Nitrospirota bacterium | reverse complement strand
AAAATAAGTGGTTTTAGTCACGATGGACTCGTCGACCTTCTCAAGCTGCGAGTATGTAAATCGACACACCGCGGCTATCACAGTATCGACTGTTATGGCGGCCTCAGCGCCTGCGACCTAGTGAATCCCATGTTTAAGACCGAATATTTTTACCTTTGCCGCCAGGGAATTCTGGATTTCCTTAGCCTTGCTGATTATATTGTTAAAATTGGATATTTCCTGCATAGATATATTATAATACATGAGTAGAGAAAACCTGCAAGGAGGATAATTAATGTTGGAAAGAGAGCATGTTGAGTTTTCACTGAATCAGATAAGGCCGGCCCTGCAAAGAGACGGCGGTAATGTGGAGCTGGTTGACGTAACGGCAGACGGCATAGTTAAGGTCAAACTGGTGGGGGCCTGCGGGTCCTGCCCTATGTCGATGATGACCCTCAAGGGGGGCATCGAGGCACAACTCAAGCGAGACCTGCCCGGTGTTAAGGCTGTAGAGGCCGTCTAAGACTAAAAGAGGCAATGCGTATGCGGGCGGCTTTGTGGACTTGCCGCCCGTTTATTATGTTGACCGGGGGATTGTCATACGGGGGATTTCTTAGATGGAGGAATCACAGTTAAAATGCCCTGTGTGCGGTGTTGACGCCTCCTATAAGTACGGCAGGACGAGCACCGGCAAGCGGCGGCGGTTATGCCTAGTGTGTGGGCGGCAGTTTTCCATTGGCGGCAGCTTAGGTAAACTTGCAGACAGGCCATGCTGCCCCGTCTGTGGAAGGCCCATGCACCTGTACATGAAGACGGCGGCGGCAATGAGGTTTCGATGCTCCTCTTATCCATCGTGCAGGACCTTCCTGAAAAGATAATGTATTCGGCTTAGGCCTGGGACACCCCCCTGTTTACAATCCTGTATATTTGCGAGACAGATTTATCTAACAGGGCGGCTATCTCAAATATACTGATTTTGCTGTATATCATCGAGGCTATGGCGCGAAGCCTGATGTCTTTGATTTGTCTGATTTTCCCAATGTTGACCTTTTTTAACTGCTCCTTGCCTTCTCTGAGATCGTTCAATACCTCCTTGTAATCGCGCGTCAGCACATTGTCGTCCATAGAGATTTCAGGGCAATAGGATTTGACCGCCAAAATCCGCTCTACATATACGCATGTCTCATCACAGCCTATGTACTTTTTACACCTCATACAGGATGTGACTATTGCAACTCCTTTTTTTGACACCTCATAGTCTCTCATCTGTCCTCCTCCTTATTACGGCCTGGAGCCGTAGTCTTTTGAGCCGCGTGAAGGCTCAATATTTTGCTTGTTTCAGTGATTCTTCTGGCAATGGCGCTGCCCACTGCAGCACTAGCCGCATTGTACCTGTCCTGAAACTCCTTGAGATTCATAGCGCTGGTGATTACAACTGGAAGGCGCTGCACATATCTGCGATTAATTATTGTATAGAGTGTCTTTGCCGACCATTCGGAAATCTTCTCACCCCCTAAGTCGTCTAAGACGAGAAGCGGCGCTGCCCAGTACCTCTTGAGCACATCGTTTTCCGATAAATCCCTCTGCACAAACGAATCCCTAACATATAGCAGCAGCTCGGCAACCGTGCTAAACACAGGATAGTCAACCTCTTGGGGCACAGTGCTAAGCTCATGGCGAAACACCGGCTCCATGTTCAAAATATAAATCTTTACACACACTGCGGCAACATGGGTCTTTCCAACACCCGGGCTGCCAAAAA
>JADFXZ010000221.1:0-1984 GCA_015233265.1 Nitrospirota bacterium | reverse complement strand
GTTTAACACACAACCTGTGCGCTGCCTAAGTCCCGCGCTTAATGAAGACTCCGCTGCCTCGGCAAACTTTGCCGGTACCCCGCAGTTTCTCATAGTCTGAGTTACTTTTCTCAGCATGGAATCTTTCCACTTTAAGCACGCCCGTTGACGCTCAAGCACGATGGCGTCAAGCCGGGATACCGCGGTCACACGATCATCCACCGGCGTGGGGCACCTCCTCGTGTGTGTTTACTTCCTCGATATAAAGATGAGCGTAGGGGTCGGTCTTGCGTCTTTTGCGTTTACTTGAGTCAGCGTTTGTCTTTGCGGGCAGTGTTTCATACCTTGCAGACTGATACTTGTCCCAATTCGCAATCTTAATGGTTGTGCCAAAGCGGCTGGTGATAAGCTCAATCAGCTCGTTTGTCTTGAGCCACTGAAGCACCTTACCAACGGTCTTCTTTGAGGGCACCCTCAGCAGCCCCATCTCGCTATAAGCCACGCCTTCTGCGATAATCTGATAGCTGGTGATAAGCATACCCGGGTCAAGCCAAATACCGGGGCCTCTGTCGGTAGGTACAAGCTCGAGCTGCCATTTGGCCTTTTGGCGCAGCCAGTAAAAGACCCTGTGGTACATTGGCGGCATCGACCACAGGAGACAGCTCAGCTCACTACGCCATGACTTAGTAAAACCACGCTTCATGTCCTAATATAACACATATAATATTACATGTCAAGTATAATGTCTAATATGTTGTATTATGAATACATATTATTTTATAGCATTGCCATAAAAAAATATACCGAATAATGTACATTTCACCCACATTTACGTTATAGTATTATCACTATGAATACAGCAATCGATGAACGCGTCAGAAATAAGATTATCAGGATACTTCAGCAGCGCGGCATAAAACAAAAAGAACTGGCTCAGATGATTGGCGTCATGCCGCAAAACTTAAACGCTTACATGACGGGCAAGCGTGGATTTGGCAAGAAGAACATCAGCCGCATTGCAAAGGCCCTTGGAATCCCAGAGGAAGATTTCTACTCAGATAACACCACAAGCCACTCAAAATTGAAAAAGGCCAGAAAGGTACCCGTTATATCGTGGGTAAAGGCCGGACTGTGGCACGAGGCGGTTGACATCTTTCAGCCCGGTTATGCTGACCATTGGCTTGCGTACGACACTAAAGATGAGCACTCATTTGCCCTAAGGGTTGAGGGCAGCAGCATGGAGCCTGAATTTAAGGCCGGTGAGTTTGTGGTTGTATCCCCGTCTTTGGCTACGGTCAGCGGCGACTATGTCGTAGCCAAGTTTGGTGATGAGGTGACGCTTAAAAAGCTGAAGATACTTGATGACAGTGTGCTGCTTAAGCCGCTGAATCCTGAGTCCGACGATATTATCATCAGCGGCAGAGATAGAAAAAACCTGAGGATTGTCGGTAAAATTATCGCCAAGTACGTCGAATATTAGTCCATTGCTTACTTAGACAATGGTCAAATACTCATCGTAGGTGATAATCCTGACGCCGAGAGTGCGCGCTTTATTGAGTTTAGACCCGGGGGACTCTCCGGCTATCACATAAGAGGTCTGCTTAGATACCGATGACGTGACAGTGCCGCCCGCGCAGCGGATTTGCTCTTCCACCGCTGCGCGCGAAACTGCAAGGGTGCCAGTGATGACAAACGTAAGTCCGGCAAGTCTCCTTATATCTTTGTCACTAATGTCTCTGTATTCTGGGTTTGTAAGCGTTAACCCCAGTGTTTTTAAAGTCTCTATAATCGCTATATTTCTCTCGTCAGAAAAGAACGCCGCAATTGCCGAGGCCGTAGTCTGCCCTAGTTGTTTTATCTTACTGAGGGAGTCCGCGGTCACGCCGTAGATGGCCTCAATTGTTTCAAAGTTGGCTGCGATGACTTTAGAGACAAACTCCCCTGTGTGGCGAACTCCAAGGGCAAATATAAAGCGTGACAGTGTGGCGGCCTTGCTTTTGTCAAT
>JADFXZ010000220.1 GCA_015233265.1 Nitrospirota bacterium | reverse complement strand
GATCTTAACGCGATACCATGAAGCCCAAGCATTCTTGCAATGGCAAAGCCAGCAATAGGACAAAGGACAGATTTAATCAGGACGGCGGGGACTGAGACTGCGGCAAATCTACAATTAGGAATGGTGATAGCAAGACCGACACTGAAAATCATCAATGGAGTGACAAGGCCGCCAAGCATCGTAAGGGCCTTCAGCACAAACTCCGGCACTGCTACACCGGCGGCTGCAAGCCCTACCCCGGCAAGGCATCCCCACAGCGGCGGCAGCCCGGCAATCGTTTTAAGGGAATCGAGCATTGAAGCAGAGGTGCCGCCTGATGCAAATCTGCTAGCAATTTGCGCCCCGGCAAGCCACATAATTGGCGTTGTGGCAAGATAGTCATAATAAATCGGATATTTCGCCGCGTTGGCCCCGTAGAGCTCGGTAATAATTGGAAGGCCAAGAAATGTAACGTTGCCAAAGGCCGAGGTAATAATAAGAATACCGGTATCGCCTCCGTCAAGCCCCATTGTCTTAGCCAGAGGCAGATAAACCAAAAAGGCGGCAGCCAAAGAGGCCGCAATTGTGAGGGCGGCACTCAGAGGCACAAAGAGAGCCTCGGCGTCTATCTTAGCCCTATAAAAAATTGTAAGACACAGCGCTGGCAGAAAGACATTAAAGACGCAGAGATTTATTGAGAATCTGACTGAACCGGCCACCGCCGCGTTTAATCGCCGAAAGCATATGCCGGTCAGTATTATCAGGCCAAAGGACAGCACTGTAAGGGACATCTAACGCCGGTTGTCGAAATCGTCCATCGCCTTAAGCAGGGCAAGCCACTTGAGGGATTTCAGATTTTTTGCCTGTGTATGGATTATCTTACTGTCTATGGCCCTTTTTTTCTGCTCCTCAGCCGTGATGCCGTAAAAAGGCAGCACGGTGTAAAAGGCCTTGTCTGTAAATTCCCGCATTGGAGTCAGCACGTCAGCACGTCTTGTGAAAAAAGGGTCTTCGCCCTCGGCACAAGGTCTGTTAAAGACATTGAACTGCCTGCAGGCGGTTGGGCGAATCGGATGAATGGCACACGAGGCGTCAATAAGAAAAGGACATGAGCCGTCTGTTGGCGGACTCAAAACGCGCCCCCGCAGGACAACGCGCAGGGCCTTGTTCATCGCCTCTGCGGCATACCAATATATACCGGTCATCTCGTGCGGGTATATGGGGATGTCAGTGTGGGTACGGCAGCAGCTGTCACAGTTTTTCTTACAGGCCAGAGGAGATTTATGTCTT
Source organism: Nitrospirota bacterium (assembly GCA_015233265.1). GTDB lineage: Bacteria > Nitrospirota > Thermodesulfovibrionia > Thermodesulfovibrionales > Magnetobacteriaceae > Magnetominusculus. Next base: position 2,489 of record JADFXZ010000220.1, on the reverse strand, counting down.
TTAATCTCTTTTTTTACCGCGTGAGCCACCCCTTTGTCAACAATTGCATAGGCGTCAAGCAGCATGGACAGCCACGGCAGCCTCTTCTCGCTCTCAGGAAACCTGACCCTCCAGGGCGGCCTTTTATCTGGTGCTGCCGTCTCGTCAGCCGTCGAACTATTTAATTGTCCCCGTTTCAAAAGATGTGTCAAAAGATATTAAAACAAAGTTCCACGAAAAAATCCCCGCAATTCGTACTAAATGACAGCAGCACAATCGGGGCCTTCGTCTGATGCATGATCATATGGTCTTTCCCAATGATTACGGACGGACTTGCTAGTTCAAACTTGTACCCCTTTTCAACGAGAAGTCTTTTTGCCCCTCCGGTAACCATATTCGTAATCTCACCAACGACATCGGCTGCGGTCTCATCCAATACCGTTATTTGTTCTCCGAGCATTTCACTGCTTATACAGAGGATAGCGGACTCCGAAAAGGTAACCGCAAGCGAACCTATGGCCTGTTCTCCGGCCATACTGATAATGCCAGATACTTCGCCTCGGGCCTTACGGTCTGTCTTCACAACAGGCTCACCGGCTGTTGCGTCAATCTTGGACATGGTCTTAATGACATTGACTGTTGCTTCAATAAACGGATTAATAAATTCATAGTTCATATATCAATCTCCCTCCATGCCTATTATAACACAATAGAAATGGTTAAATTTAAACAATGCCGTCATAGGTATATAAACGGGCGTTTCGTTACCTCACTTCTGTGGTTGGCGCTGGAGAACTTACACGTTGCATACCCTTGCGAATCTGCTGGTAAAGCTCCGGCCACGCCTGCTCACATCCATTCCCCCATTTCTCGGTATATACTAACCCGTCAAGCTCAAGGCGTTTAAGCCAGCCAACTATCTCTAACTCTGGATTCGGGAAAAAACCGGAAACATGACCTATGCACAAGTATGCAATCGGCTCAACACTGTCTGGCAACGCCAAAATCGATTTCAAATCCATATTGTCAAGTATGCTTACCCAGCCAACCCCCAGGCCCTCTGACCGTGCGGCAAGCCAAAGGTTCTCAACGGCACACACTACGCTGTACTCGTCCATCGCTGGATTCGAAGTGCGCCCTATAACTACCGGACCGAATCTGGTCTTATCACAAGTAACACAGATGTTCAGAGGGGATTCCATGATGCCTTCAAGTTTGAGATTAGCATATAATCCCCTTTTATCGGGGTGGAACATCGTGCAAGCCGCGTCATTTGCCCTTGTAAAGGATTCCTTTATGGCCTTTCTGAGCTCTTCACTCCTTATAACGATGAAATTCCATGGCTGCATAAATCCCACTGACGGCGCGTGATGGGCTGCTAATAGCACCCTTGCAATAACGTCTTCGCCGACAAGTTCTTTTGTAAATTGTCCCCTTACGTCCCTTCTGCTGAAAATAGCGCCGTATAGGCCGCGCTTGACATGCTCTTGAGTTAAGGCGTCATGCCCTCCCTCCTTAAAAATATCGATAAACCCCCCTTGAGCGCAATCTTTAGGTATGTCCCTCTTTTCTTCCATAATTGGCTTAATCTTAACACATAGCTGTTATTAACCGCAACGCATAAATCCGGAAATTTTTAATCTCAGGGCAACAAAACCCTTGTAACGGCGCTGTCAGCCTGTCTGCTCAGCGTTTTTTAGCCGTTGTCAGCCAGCGTGAAAATCCCTAATGCCGTTATGACGATTGTCCCACCGCTTGCTATATTGAGGTAATATGACAAGACCAGCCCGCTTATCACCGAAATCAGTGATATTGCTATCGACATAAAGAGCGTTTTTTTGAAACTCACGGCAAACTGCATCGCCGTTACCACTGGTACCACCATTAGTGCGCCAATCAGCAGCGCCCCCACTATGGGCATTGCAAGCACTATGACCACGGCTGCCAGAACAACTATGACAAGATTAAAATTCTCAGTCCTCAGACCGTTGGCCTTTGCCAAAGACTCATCGAAGGACACGAAAAAAAGTTCCTTATATAGCAGAACAATCACTGTAAGTATTAATAGTCCAAGCGCCGCAATAAGATATAAGTCCCTTGCCGTTACAGTCGATATGCTTCCAAAGAGATATGAAAACAGACCAATATTAAACCCGCCCGACATACTTAACAACACCACGGCTGCCGCCATTCCGCCCCAGAAAAAAAGCGCTACGGCAGACTCCCCAAAGACTGCCCTCGATGTACGCAGTTTCTCTATCCCTATGGCTGCTGCAACTGACACGGCAAGCGCCCCGCCAAGCGGGTACGTCTTAGTCAACATCCCCGCCGCTACCCCGGTTAGTGAAATGTGCGCCAGTGTGTCCGCCATTAAAGAATACCGCCTTACGACCATAAAAATCCCTATCACCGGGGCAATTACGGCCAAAATAGCCCCCGTGGCAAATGCCCTCAGCATAAAATCAAACTGAAATATCTCCGGCATCATGCCCACTCCCTCTCAGTGCCCG
>JADFXZ010000077.1 GCA_015233265.1 Nitrospirota bacterium | reverse complement strand
TTATCCTTTAAATACGCATACATACGTTGTTTTGTCGGGGGAACATCCGTTATAAACAGGGCATTTATCAACAGAATGCCAAATTCAGTACCCACGATAACAAAAAAGAATCATGCCGCTCCATGCATTTTTTACAGTTGCGCTATGGAGTTCATACCATCACTTTTCATTCCGGTAAAAATATGAACCGGAACGGAGCCGGAACGAGATATTTCGGGGGTGTCTAAAATATTATTGTTTAATATCAATGACTTAGGGACTGGACGGTAGGGGATTCGAACCCCCGACCCCCACGTTGCGAACGTGATGCTCTCCCAGCTGAGCTAACCGCCCACGACATATACAACTCCGCTATTGTTTCATATTACTGGCGGTAAAATCAATCAGTATTTTTCGTCTGACTGCAATCGCCAATGAATTGACCGCCTCAGCCCGTCCTCGACTTTAGCTTGTGCACCCGCCTCCTTCTGGTAATAAACGCCATTACCTTAGACAATAAAAAGGCAGGGTCATTTCTCAGCATGAACAAGAGGTATTGCTTGCTTCGCTTGAGCCGTACTGAGATAGTATTGTTGTAGTTATAGAGCCAGTGGGCTATAGTGTTTACGTATTTATCGAAGTCTTCCCTTTTCATGTTTTTTACGTAATAGGCATCCGGCCAGAACGGGAAACTGTTCCAATCGGCAGCCGGGGCTACCAGCCCCATCTCTATACATTTGTCATACTCAGAGCTGCCCGGCATTGGGTCAAATATGTTAAAGGCAAGTTCCCCTGCCTTAAGATCTTTCATCAGATTAAACGTATCAGTAAGGTCTTCTATAGTCTCATCAGGGAAACCGGCCATAAAAAATCCGCCAACACCAATTCCCTTTCTCTGAATCAACTCAAAGGCCTTCTTTATCTGCTCATTTGAAACGTCCTTGTTTATCAGTTTCTTGATTCTCTCGCTACCGCTTTCAACCCCTATCTCCAGCTTGACACAGCCGGCCTTTTTCATCAAATCCAGAATATCAGAGTCGATTAAATCCGCCCTCGTAGCCGTCTTCCAGCTTATCCTCAGGCCGGAGTCAATGATTGAGCGGCAGTAGCGCTCTATCACCTTTTTGTTAATGGTAAAGGAATCGTCCCAGAACATGATGTATCGTGTGCCAAATCTCTCTTTCAGTGCCTTTATTTCCCGTATTACGTTTTCAGGGCTTCTGAGGCGTACCTTTTTGTCCCAGAAATTTCTTGACGAACAAAACGTGCATCGAAACGGGCATCCACGTGAGACAATCATACTGCCCAGGGATTTAAAGTCGAAGGATTCGGGGTACAAGACGGCCTCTCGCGCTGGAAATGGAATCCTGTCTATCTCGGCAATAGCTTCCCTCATCGGATTGTTTACTATGTCTGCCTTTTTCTTAAATGAAAGGCCCTGTATCGTGGCAAGAGAACCGCCGTTTTTCAGCGTATTACAAAGCTCCAGCGCTGCGTATTCGCCCTCCCCTCTGATTACGAAATCGACCTCCTCGTTTCTCAGGCATTCCTCAGGCATAAAGCTCGGATGCAGCCCCCCCCACAAGACATAGCAATCCTTATCATACTCCTTGCAGAGCTTGCTTATTTTAAGGGCTGAGGCCACCTCTACCGAAAGCAGCGATATGCCCACAAGGTCAGGTTTATATGTCCGGAGGGTCTGCCTGACCTCTTCCCACACATAGTGGGAGTCATTGTTAGTGGCATCGAGGTATCTTCGATAGCCCTTTGCGCGAAGGTCAAACCCAATGTCGGCGTCAGGGATGAGGGATTCATCCTCTTTTCTTGGATTTTCCGCATGGTAGAGATTCGCGTCGTAGCCATTTTCCCTTAGTACAGAAGTAATGTAACCCAGCCCCAGGGGGAAGTACGGCGCCTGCCCCGCCCCTTTGAGGCGCGTATATGGCGGTCTTATCAGCAATATTCTCATCTTAACTCACCTTTCTTTCACATAATAAGTGATTTATGTTTACTACGGGGGCGCAGTGAGCTTCAACAAAAAATTCTGGGTCTCCAAGCCCCGCCATATATCTGCGCAGCGACAGAAAATCAAGGTAGTGGCACGGGTGCCTCAGAACATACGGCTCAAGGCGCTGCACAAAGGAGCGAATAAAGCCGGCAATTGACCTCTGTCTGCCCTGCATGTCTTTGGGTTTTATTCCCGGAGCTGGCAGCGGCCTTTCTATTATCATCGTGTTATATCCCTTAGAGTCTCTTACAACAAATGTGGGAAGCACCGTAGCGCCCGTTCGAAGCGCCAACTCTGCCGCCCCTGTTGAAAAAAGTGCCTTCTTTCCGAGAAACTCAACCGTGGCGCGCTCCTTGCCCCCACCGCCGTCTATGGCTACGCCAAGAATCTCATTCCTCCTCAGACACAGGAATGCCTCTTTTAATGAGCCAAATATGTTTATGTGCGTCACTGGCAGCGACTTTTCACACTGCCATTTTATCTCCATAGTCTTTTTCTCAATCAGATTTTGTTCCTTTCCCAGGATCTCCGTCCACACAGTTGCCGGTGCACTAAGCTGGCTCATCTTAAATCCCCTGTAGCCTATAGCCGGCATGACCATCTGGTTTGCCCCGAAGTGGGCAAATAGCAGCATCGTGCCCTTACCAAGGGCGATGGCCGTGTTGAGATTCTCAATGCCCTCTATCCCAATAATCCCCTCAATGTTCTTTTCGTTCATCTCGGGGTAGAAAAATGTCTCGATTTCCTTTTGGAATAGATTTGTAAATGTCATCTTTACCATCGATTCAATCTCTTTGTCGGTTGAATTGGGGAAAAGCATGCGTGCTTGGTCCTCAACGGCCTTTCTCTTTCTGCCTCTTAAATAAAAGGATGCCGCAGCCATCAGCCCCCCCACCTTATAAGAGGTACCAATAGACAATGAGCGCACTCCAAGGCGGACTGGATAAAAATAAACGAACTTCGCGGCACTCTTAACAATTGCTGTGAGTCTCTTCATATCTTAAACACCATCAGGGGTGCCCCACTTTGAAAAATCTGAAATATTTCATAAATTTCAACCTCTGAGCCGTATCCACTACGAATGCCCAATCCTCCTTATCGATAACGCCAAGTGCAACAATTAACAACACATACGCGGCCTCGGCAATAACGAGCCGTACCCCAAGCCACACACCATCCATTGCCAATAGCCCTATTATAACAAAAACAGCGGCTATAAATACCTTCAATGTGCTTTCAACCGGAATTTTAAATATTCTCCTGTTTGCTATATAACACGATAACACAAAACTGACAAAATACGCCGCCCCCCCCGATGCCGCAGCCCCCATAAATCCATAGGCCGGCACAGTAAACAACATTGACACACTGACAAACATAAACGGCACAAGATTACACATTATAAACTCCTTCTGCATCTTTAGCGATATTAAAAATATATGGACAAAGTTTGTGAGAAATAAAAATGCCACGGCAAACGACAATACCCTCAAAACACCGGCTGATTGACCATACTTAGCCCCATATAATAACAAGATAAGCTCTTTTGAAAAGCAAAAAAATACGACAGAAATATTTACAGAAAACAAAAGAAAAAACTTAAAGAGCCGCCTACCCATGCTTTTAATTTTTTCGAAATCGCTGCCAGAGGCAAGTATAGACAGCCGCGGCAGAAACACTGTAACAAATATCTCGCTCAGTATCAGAATTTGAATAATAAGCCCATGTCCGGTCTCGAAAAATGCTACATCGGCGGGACCCTTAATCTCCTTTAAAAACAAGGACGGTATTCTGGACAAAAGCTGTGCAAACAAGACCCCGAGTCCCAGACTAAAAGAATTCACAATAAAAGTCCTGAATAGTTCTTTAGGCAGCTGCCGCGCAGGCCTCGTAAATTTTCCGGACATAATCCTCATGCTGATAAATAGTTGTACGGCGTTAGCCACACATATTGAGGCAATTACGTATGCGTACCCGCCCTTTAACAGAATCAGGGTTGAGACAAATATCAGGACAAGGGCTGAGTATATAGTGGTGAGAAACATCTCGTAGCGCATCTTTTCATATGCCCTGAAGACATCCTTTGCTAAATCGGAAAATGCCCGAAATATCTCAGACAACGAGGCGATTAATATTGCAATGAACAGAAGTCTGTCCACCTTCATGGCAACGGAGACAATCATCAGGGCCGTAAAGGCGGCAATCGTAATATACCCGCGCAGCTTAAAGGCGATGCCTAAATAAATGGCCGCCCTTTGCCTGTCGCCCGAAACCTCGCGCACAAGTGTCTGCCCAATGCCATAAAACGCGACACTCATAACGCTTGCCGTGAGGTTGGTGATAAATATAAAATTACCAAAGTCATTGACACCTAGGCTCCTTGCAAGGCCAAATAAGAGCAAAAAACCAGTGCCAATTCGTAACACCCTTGAAATAAGTATAAAGATGTAGTTTCTGACAATCAGGTCGATTGGGTTTTCATGCGGCGCCGCGGGAGGGACTTGCTTACTCATCGCTGTGTGACGCCAAGAATATAGCTGTCACTCCTTGTCCTTTTCAGCAACCTTGCCAATGCCCACGATGGCGTTTTCCTTGCCTACATCCATTACCTTCACACCCTGCGTGTTACGGCCTATGACATTAATGGCGTCAACCGAGGTGCGAATCAGCTTGCCCGCCTTTGTTACTATCATTATTTCGTCTTCGTCTCTTACCTGCAGCAGGCCTATGACATTGCCGCCCTTTTCTGTAACCTTTATGGAGATTACACCGTGTCCGCCGCGGCTTTGCACGTTGTATTCATTGGTCTTTGTGCGCTTTCCAAACCCGAGTTCAGTAACGGTAAGAAGCGCTGTGCGCTCTTCTATGACCTCGGCTGCAACTGCCACATCTCCCTCTTTGAGTCTTATGCCGATTACCCCTCGCGATGACCTGCCCGTTGGTCTGACGTCGTCTTCGTTAAAACGAATCGCTATGCCGTAGCTGCTGCCAATCAGTATATCAGACTTGCCGTCTGTTACTCTGACGGCTATCAGCTCGTCGTCATCATCTATGTTGATGGCGATAACACCCTTGCCGCGCGGGTTACTAAATTCACTGAGTTCTGTCTTTTTTACTATGCCTTTTTTTGTAAACATCATCAAATATCCCGTGTCGAAGCCCTTTACGGGCAGGGCTGTGGCTATTTTCTCACCCGATTGCAGCTGCAGCAAATTAACTATGGCCTTGCCCTTAGCTGAGCGGCCTGCCTCGGGGATTTGATAAATCTTCTGCCAATAGAGCCTTCCTAAGTTCGAAAAGAACAGTATGTAGTCATGTGTTGAGCCTATGAATAATTGTTTAACATAGTCCTCTTCGCGGGTCTCCATGCTCAGAGATCCCTTGCCGCCCCTGCGCTGTCTGCGATACTCAGAGATGGGATTACGTTTTATGTAACCATTGTGTGATACGGTGATGACCATCTCCTCTTCGGTAATCAGGTCTTCTATGGAGATTTCCTGAATGTCTGAGACTATTTCGGTGCGGCGGCTGTCCGCATATTTTTCATTTATTTCGATCAGCTCGTCACGGATTATCTGATCTACAAGGGCGGCGCTGCCGAGGATTGCCGTAAGGCGCTCTATCTCCTTTATCACCTCGTTATATTCACTTATGATTTTCTCTCTTTCAAGGCCGGTCAGGCGCTGCAGACGCATATCCAATATCGCGTTAGCCTGAATCACCGTCAGCGGAAACTGTGTTGTAAGACCAAGCCTTGCCTCATCCGGCGTCCTTGCCGCCCTGATTAATTTTATTATCGCGTCGAGGTTGTCAAGGGCAATCTTCAGACCTTCCAATATATGGGCGCGCTCTTGGGCCTTTCTGAGGTCAAACTTCGTCCTTCTGATGATAACGTCCCTTCTGTGCTGTAAAAACTCAGAAAGTATGCGCTTAAGTCCCATCACGTGCGGCTGCCCGTGCGACAGGGCAAGCATTATAATGCCAAAGGTCACTTCCATCTGCGTGTGCTTATAAAGATTGTTCAGCACCACCTGTGGCATCTCATCTCTCTTTAACTCTATGACTACCCTGATGCCGTCGCGGTCGGATTCGTCTCTAAGGTCGGAGAAGCCCTCAATCTTCTTTTCGCGTACCAGCTCGGCTATTTTCTCCATCAACCGGGCCTTGTTCACCTGATAGGGCATCTCGTCAATGATAATGCTCTCGCCGCCTCTTGAGCGCTGCTCGAAAGAGGCCTTTGCCCGGACGCGAATCTGCCCCCTTCCCGTCTCGTAGGCGTCCTTTATCCCTTTGAGGCCAAAGATTATCCCCCCAGTAGGGAAGTCCGGCCCTTTGATATATTTCATCAGCTCCAGTACACCTATCTCGGGGTTGTCAACCAGCTGTATCAGTGCTGATGTGACCTCGCCCAAGTTGTGCGGCGGGATGTTCGTGGCCATTCCCACGGCAATACCTGAGGCGCCGTTGATGATAAGATTAGGAATGGTAGATGGCAGGACAAGCGGCTCCTCTGTGGTCTCGTCAAAATTGGATATAAAGTCCACTGTTTCTTTGTCGATGTCGCGCAGCAGCTCTTCGGCAATCTTGGCCAGACGCGCCTCCGTATATCTGTAGGCCGCCGCCGGGTCTCCGTCCATCGAGCCAAAGTTCCCCTGCCCGTCAATCAGCGGGTAGCGCATGTTAAAGTCCTGCGCCAGCCTGACAAGGGCGTCATAGACGGCGCTGTCGCCATGAGGGTGATATTTCTTTAGAACCTCGCCAACGACACCGGCGCATTTTGAATACCGCCGCGTTGAGAGCAGCCCCTCGCGAAACATCGCATAGAGAATCCTCCTCTGCACTGGTTTGAGGCCGTCTCTGACCTCAGGCAGCGCCCTGCCAATGATTACGCTCATTGCGTAGTCGAGGTAGCTGACCTTCATCTCCTCTTCGATGCTTACTTGTATGGTGGACATAGTGAGTTCTCTCCTGAGTATCTATATTATATATCTATATTTCGGGCTTCGAGGGCATGTCTTGTAATGAAATCCTTTCTTGGCTCTACCTGGTCTCCCATTAATATCGTAAACAGGCCGTCAGACTCTACGGCGTCATCTATGGTCACCTGAAGCAGGATGCGCCGCTCCTGGTCCATTGTGGTCTCCCAGAGCTGCTGGGGGTTCATCTCACCAAGTCCCTTATATCGCTGAATGTTCAGTCCCTTTTTGGCTGCCTTCATGATGAAATCCAAAAGTTCTGCCGTTGTCTCAAGGCGTTGATCCTGCCCCTGATACCAAAGCATATAGGGCGGGTCTCCTAGTTCCTCTACTATGGTGTAGTATGACCTCAGCTCTTTAAACTCAGGGCAGTGGACGAATTCCGCGTTTAAATTCAGCACGTTAGACTTTCTTATTATCGCGGCAGAGAAGCTCTGGTGCTCCGAGTCAAACTCAATCTCACCAGTTTCGGTCTCCGACAGCTCTTCCTTTAACTTCGACATCAGATTAGCAAGGGCCGTCTCACTTTTGATAATTGTATCCAAATCTTTCGATCTTAGCAGAAATTTCAGCACATCGGCGTCTTTTCGCCGCTTTGAGTGCCAGTCTATGAGTTTTTCAAAATTCACGAGGCGCTTTAAATACGGCATGAAGGTCTTTCCCTTGAGCCTGTTGCCCTTGACTAGGACCTCTAGTTCGGCTGCTACCAGCTCATAGAGCATGTCCTGGAGTTCGGCGTCGTTTTGAATATATTTCTCAGTCTTGCCCTTTTTTACCTTATACAGCGGCGGCTGGGCAATGTATAGGTAGCCGCGTTCTATAACCTCGGGCATCTGGCGGTAAAAAAAAGTCAGTAGCAGTGTGCGAATGTGCGCGCCGTCAACATCGGCGTCAGTCATCAGCACTACCCTGTGGTAGCGCAGCTTTGCGATGTCAAACTCGTCTGAGCCGATGCCTGTGCCAAGCACGGTGATAAGTATGCGGATCTCCTCAGAGGACAGCATCTTGTCAAATCTGGCCTTCTCGACGTTGAGGATTTTGCCCCTTAGGGGCAGTATTGCCTGATACCGCCGGTTGCGCCCTTGTTTTGCCGAGCCTCCCGCTGAGTCCCCCTCTACGATAAATATCTCACTGAGGGCGGGGTCTTTCTCTGAGCAATCGGCAAGTTTGCCGGGCAGCCCTAAGTCTTCAAGCGCGCCCTTTCTACGCGTAAGCTCACGCGCCTTTCTGGCAGCGTCGCGCGCCCTTAGGGCCTGGACTGCCTTGTCTATTATCTTTCTTGCCGCCGATGGGTTTTCCTCGAAATACACACTGAGCTTTTCATTGCATATCGACTCGACGATGCCCTTGACGTCGGTATTGCCAAGCTTCATCTTTGTCTGTCCCTCGAACTGGGGATTAGGCAGCTTTACGCTAATAACCGCTGCAAGTCCTTCTCTTACGTCTTCGCCCGATAGCGAGCCTGTCTTTAAGAGGCCGGCGGCGGAGATATACGAGTTAGTGCTTCTGGTCAGGGCAGACTTAAAGCCGCTTAGGTGTGTGCCGCCTTCTCGTGTATTGATATTATTAGCAAACGAATAAATCATTTCGGCGTAGCCGTCGTTGTACTGCATAGCTATTTCCACTATCACGCCGTCTTTTTCCCCGCTAATATACAGGGGTTTGTCCTGAATGACGCTTTTATTTACATTTATATGCTCAACAAAGGATAGTATGCCCCCTGAATATATAAATTCATTCTTCTTATCGCTTCTTTCGTCTTCAATGGTGATCTTCAGACCCTTATTCAAAAAGGCAAGCTCTCTGAGCCTTTGAGATAAGACATCGAAACTCAGCTCCGTCGTTTCAAACACTTCCGGGTCTGCCTTGAAGACTATCTTTGTACCCTTGCGTTTAGTATCACCAACTTGCTTTAGGCCACCCTGGGGAAAACCCCTCTCGAATCGCTGCTGATAGACCTTGCCGTCTCTTCTTATCTCAAGCTCCAGCCATTGACTTAGGGCATTTACCACAGAGACGCCAACCCCATGAAGGCCGCCCGAGATTTTATATGCGGAAGAGTCGAACTTACCCCCAGCGTGCAACTCTGTTAAGACTATCTCGGCGGCAGTTCTGCCTTCGGGATCATCGGCGTGGACATTGGTTGGAATCCCCCTGCCGTCATCCATAACTGAGCAACTGCCGTCGTGGTGGAGCATTACTTCAATATTTGTACAATGACCAGCGAGTGCCTCATCTACGCTGTTGTCAACAACCTCATAGACAAGATGGTGAAGGCCGTCAACACCGGTAGAGCCTATGTACATGGCTGGTCTTGTCCTGACACCCTCAAGCCCTTTAAGGATTTTTATTGACTCCGCCTGATAGTCATTCTGCCCATTTGGCTCTAATGGCTTAACCGGCGTCTGGTCAGCGTTTTGCACACCACCTTTTTGAACATCTCCCATTCTTTTACCTCTTAATTAATCTATACGGATTTCTGTACCTTTTTCATCAAAACACCGCCCGTCTCAGACTGGAAGATCATCTTACGTCCTTGATTTCCCCCAACGTCCGAGGCGATGATTCTTATGCCCTCTTCAGCTAACACATCCTCGGCTATGAGAATATTTCTCTCCCCCACGTTTAAAAGCCCGGAGCTTGAGGCCATCAATGCCGCCCCGCCAAAGACCTTTGCCTGCAAGTTCTTCTTTGTACAGCCAAAGGACAACATCTTCTCTAGCAATTTCGTAATGGCAATGTTGCCAAACTTAGGCGTGGGAAGCCCCTCACCGTTCCACAGCGGGAGCAGGTAGTGGTTCATCCCCCCAATTTTTAACACCATGTCCCAAAAACATACCGCAACACATGACCCTAGTATCGTTGTAACAGCCGTTGGTGCCTTATCGGCGTAGAGTGTGCCAGGATATAAAAAATGCTCTTTCATGGTCAGAACGTCTCCCCTTCGT
>JADFXZ010000009.1:14626-27055 GCA_015233265.1 Nitrospirota bacterium | reverse complement strand
GAGGGATGATAAAGAGTAAGCAGATTGAGGATTTACAGACAGAAGGATTTCATTACATAACGGCAATAACGAAACCACAGATAGAGACGCTGATAAACAATGGGGTAATCCAAATGGATTTATTTGACCAGGGGTTAGCCGAGGTAAAAAGCGACAGCATCCGGTATATATTGAGGCGTAATCCCCAGCGTGCACAGGAGATACGTAAATCACGTGAGGATAAGCTGGAATCATTGTGGGTAACAGTGACTGGTAACTCAAGAGAGGTTGTGTTGAGCATAGATAAGGAGGCATTAAAAGAAGAGGCAAAACTCGACGGCTGTTATGTGATAACAAGTGACCTTTCCGAGCAATCCGCCACAGCGGAGACGATTCATGGCCGATACAAGGATTTATCATCTGTGGAGTGGGCATTTCGCAGCAGTAAGACGGTTGAGCTGGAGCTTCGCCCGATTCATGTACGTCTTGAAACACGCACACGGGGGCATGTGTTTGTAGTAATGCTGGCCTATAGAATTATTCAGGAACTTGCCATAAGATGGCAGCATCTGGATATTACGGTAGAGGAAGGGATAAAAGAGCTTTGCACCTTATGTGTCGAGGAAGTATCGTTTAATGGGGTCGACAAGGCATTGAATCAGATACCTCATCCCCGTGAGTCTGTCGAAAAATTGATAGATGCCGCTCAGGTCAAAATGCCGGAGGTACTGCCCAGCAAAGGTATCATTGTAACCACTAAGAAAAAACTGACCTTCCGCCGCATTATGATATAATATCATATACTTACAGCCTTTTATCACACTTTTTTACCAGGAACATCCGCTACAAGCTATAATTAAGCGCTTCATTTTCAAGTATATTTAATGTAGCCACTTAGTGTTTTAAAATTATTCTTTAAAATCGCGGACATACATGTATTTCTCAGGGGAACATCCGTAAAAACATATGCAGAGCATTTGAATTCTGCAGAAAAAATGAAGATTATTATCACATGCGCTTTTAGACTAATTCTACAAAAACCACCCGCTCAACCATTTTATTTCGCACTTATGCCAGGTGCTTTTGACACTTAACTGCCGTTTTTAGGATCATTTTTCTTTACACCAGCGGGGACTTCTATAAATACTGTGTCTTCGTTGTGACCAACTGCTAAAGATTGTCCTTCGGCGTCGATGAGTTTTTTATTGTGTATGAGCCGTTTTGTGTGCCCGATCACAGAAATACTACCTCGTCACCGGCGGCTACCTTGTCTTTTAATAGCACGGTTGCCGTTTGGCCGTTGACTGCCTTGACTGACTCCGGCTGTCGCCGTTGAACATATCGTAAGTTCAGATCTGCCTCATGAGCATTTATGAACGAATGTGTCCCTAAAATATTCAATTTCCTTTCGAGGAGTCATAAAAAACCGGCAATAGTTGGTCTAAACGAATATTTTTTGAGGCGTTCATGATTTCTATCCCAGCTATTTTTTCGTCAGCGCCTATGTCAAGGACAATATCTTCTGAAAGGCGAGAGTTCATCAAATCCTGAACCCTATCATCAAGTCTAAGATAAAGAATATCCCCTCTGTCACTATAGGTTATACGCATTCATACCTCCCACTTGCCGTAATAGACATAGACTGTTACTGTTATTATAACATTTTCGTCAATTATATAAAACACTTCAACTCTTTTTTGGTCATAATATTTATTCAAACGCTGTTGTCTGTATGTATATACTTTAGCTTTCCCTGCTCTACCATACTTCGCCGAAATAGTGAAACCTGTTTCGATAACGTCTCTTATTTCAAATTCATTTGTGCCGCGTTCTTCAGCCCTCTGTAATGTGTGATAATCAAGGATTACTTCCATAAAACATTGAATCCAGTCTTCTACTTTGTCAATATTGCACTGTTAACAGCAATATCCCAAAATGATGTTACCCATATTTCTCTTTCTATTTCTTTGCATAAACATTCCTTTTTTAAATTTATTATTCGGCTACATATATTAAACATAAAGTAACAAAAGACAAATATTGTTACATCACTCGACCATCTCCTTATGTATTTCCTGAGCTCAACATAGTCAGGTTCATATTTAGCTGGATTATTATCGTCATTCTTCTCATTTCCATAACCTTTCCAATATTTCATTAATCTATCAAATTTCAAATAGAATTCAATCATTTGATTGATCTTTTTATCATTTATGCTTTTATCATTAAAGTTAATACATTTCCTTATATTTTCAAAATCAGGTAGAAACATTATTCTTGTAACCAATGAATGGTCTCTGTCTATTCCATTACTACTTTTAAATGTACCATCTACTCCATATATAGAATATCCGTGAAATGTTTCAGACATTTTATCTATTAATTGCATATCTGGATTAGCGTCTCCAGTCTCTGGATATATTTTATTATAAATACTATAATCTTTAAGAAAATTCTTGAATTCCTCTTTCAATATATTCTCTTTTACATATGAAATATTAAGTCCTTTATTTAGAATATCTTTAAGATGAAATGTATATAAACTTTTACAAATATTTTCATTACTATTTCCATCTTTACGTTCAGTTGGCAGGTACACTTCAACATATAGACCAGTTCGTGCATTTTGAAGATGATATTGTTCACTCAAAGTTATATCCTCCTTTTCAATTCCTGACACTCCGCAACGTTAGGATAACATAAAGCATCTGAAATATTCAATATAAATTTACTTTATGTCCTTATAAAATGTGTCGAAAGAAGTTGCCTCATCAAACCAGACGTCGAATTATATCATGTTTCTTTACGCCTTCGGGGACTTCTATAAATACTATGTCTTCGTTATGACCAATTGATAAAGATTGTCCTTCGGCGTCCGTTAGTTCTTTTATTGTGTATGCGCCGTTTTGTGTGCCCGATGACAGGAATACTACATCATCACCAGCGGCTAAGTTGCCTCTTAGAAGTACGGTTGCCGTTTGGCCGTTGACTGCCTTAACTACTCCGGCGATTGCGTAAGTGGCCGGGGCGTGGGTCTCGTCGTAGCTGTAATCGGCGTCCGGGTGCTTGCCTAAGTACATGCCTGTTGTGAATCCACGGTTTGAAAACTGCTCAAGCTCTTTGAGCCATGCGGCATTTATTTTATATGGCACTGCTGTGAGGGCGTTTATTGCCTCGCGGTATACCTTCGTCACGCCTGAGACGTAGTTGACGCCTTTTGTCCGGCCTTCGATTTTGAAACTGTCAACACCTGCTTCGTAAAGTTTATCGAGATGCTCTATCATGCACAGGTCGCGCGGGCTTAATATATACGCACCACGGTCGTCTTCAAAGACCGGCATATATTCCCCCGGGCGCGTCTGCTCCATCAGCTGATAGCTCCATCTGCACGAATTCGTACACAGGCCCTTGTTCGCCCCGCGATTTGCCAGAAAACTGCTGAGATAGCACCTGCCCGAATAGGATAGACACAGAGAGCCGTGAACAAAGCACTCCAGCTCAATTGTGACAGAGTCCCTGATTGCGCGTATCTCATCGATTGAAAGCTCTCGGGAGAGGACAAGGCGGGCTGCGCCAAGACGCTCCCATGTGCGGGCTGCCCGGTAGTTCGTAATATTTGCCTGTGTGCTGATGTGGACGGCAATCTCTGGAGCAAGTGTCTTTAACATGTCAAATATGCCCAAGTCCGAGACTATTACAGCGTCTGGCCGCAGCTCACTAAGCGCCTTGATATGAGCCTCAATAGGTGCGAGGTCGGCGTTGTGCGGGAATATATTTATTGTGACGTATGCCTTTTTGCCGCATTCATGGACGTCAGTAATTGTGTTTTTGAGAGTATCTATTGAGAAATTACCGGCCTTTGCGCGAAGGCTGAAGTCAGACAGTCCAAGATATACCGCATCCGCCCCATAGTGCAGCGCCGCCCTGAGCTTGTCTATCGAACCGGCGGGCGACAATAGTTCCGGCTTTTTTATGTGACGCCTCTACTGTTTTAATTCGGCGCTGTCAGCCAGTACCAGCACGTGGTCATCGATGACCTGGGCATAGGCGGCTTTCACCACAACTTGCTTAGATGTGTTGCCAGTCTTGTAGGTTATCGCACCGGTTTCCAACGTAGTCATAAAGGGCGCGTGACCGGGCAGCACCCCAAACTCCCCCATGGTGCCCGGGGCAGTCAGCTCATCGACTTCCTCTGTAAATGTAAACCCCTCAGGGGTGATTATCTCAAGCGTTAGTTTGTCTGTCATCAGCCCTATCTCTGCCAGCCAAGTGATTTGGCCTTTTCTTCGGCCTCTTCGATTGTGCCCACCATGTAGAAGGACTGCTCAGGCATGTCGTCATATTTGCCATCAGCTATGGCATTGAATCCCTTTATCGTATCAGCAAGTTTGACATACTTGCCCTGCATTCCCGTAAATTTCTCAGCCACATGAAACGGCTGGCTCAAAAATCGCTGAACCTTGCGCGCCCTCGCCACGATGACCTTATCATCCTCAGAGAGTTCCTCCATGCCCAATATGGCTATAATGTCCTGAAGTTCCTTGTATCTCTGGAGAATCATCTGCACCTTTCTCGATGTGTTGTAGTGCTCGTCACCTATTATCAATGGGTTTAGGATTCTCGATGTGGAATCAAGCGGGTCAACCGCCGGATATATGCCAAGCTCAGAGATCTTCCTCGATAGAACGACAGTGGCGTCAAGATGCGTAAATGCCGTGGCAACAGCCGGGTCTGTAAGGTCATCTGCAGGGACGTAAATGGCCTGCATAGAAGTAATCGAGCCTTTCTTTGTCGTAGTGATTCGCTCTTGGAGTTCGCCCATGTCAGTGGCAAGATTGGGCTGATAACCAACGGCTGACGGCATTCTGCCAAGCAGCGCTGAGACCTCTGACCCTGCAAGCGTAAACCTGAATATATTGTCGATAAACAGAAGAACATCCTGTCCCTGCTCTCTGAAATACTCCGATGTGGTCAGGGCGGTTAAGGCAACACGCAGCCTTGCCCCAGGTGGTTCGTTCATCTGACCGTAGACCAGGGCAGCCTTGTTTATAACCCCTGAGTCGCACATCTCACCATAGAGGTCGTTTCCCTCTCTGGTTCTCTCACCAACGCCGGCAAACACCGACACGCCGCCGTGCACCATTGCGATATTATTAATCATCTCCATGATGACAACCGTCTTGCCTACTCCAGCGCCGCCAAACATGCCAATCTTTCCACCCCTGACAAACGGTATCATCAGGTCGAACACCTTAACGCCGGTCTCAAATACCTGAGTCGTCGGCTCCTGCTCGATAAACTCCGGGGCCTCCCTGTGGATTGACCAGTGCTCAGCCGCGTTAATCGGGCCTTTGTTGTCGCTTGGCTCACCGAGGACATTTACTATCCTGCCCAGGGTTTCATTACCCACTGGAATGGAAATAGGCTTGCCAGTGTCGACAACTGGCATCCCTCTGACGAGGCCGTCTGTAGAGGTCATGGCGATTGTCCTTACCATGCCGTCTCCTATATGAGACGCCGTCTCAAGTGTCAGCCGTATTGGCGGAATGTTGTTGGCCGGGTCACCAGGGGTTTCAATTTTCAGGGCATTTAATATCGCAGGGAGATCTCCTTCAAAGGCAACGTCGACAACCGCCCCTATTACTTGCGCCACTTTACCAGTTTTCATCAGACCTCCTCTGTCATTATTATATTCTTTTTAATCATTGGCTAGTGCCTCTGCCCCGCCGACAATGTCCATCAGCTCGATGGTAATGGCCGCCTGTCTGGCCTTATTGTACTGGAGCGTGAGCTTGCCCATGAGATCTTTCGTATTTTTGTTTGCATTTTCCATGGCTACCATTCTGGCCGCCTCCTCAGAGACGCGTGACTCTAACACTGCCCTGAATATCTGATTTTCAACGTATTTGGGCAATAGTGCGTTAAGGATTTCAGCCTCCGAAGGCTCGAATATGAATTTGTCTAAGATGCCGTCACCAGTGTAGCCTGACGCTTGTGTTTCAACGGGCAGCAGCCTTGCCCTCTTTGGGGTTTGCTGCAACACGGTTTTATACTCGTTATATACTATGATAAGCTCATCTACCGATTCGTTTGTATAACTTTCGATTATCTCACCGGCGATTGCCTGAGCGTCTTCGAATTTGACATGCTTATAGAAATCAACGAATGTCTTTCTGATAGGGATTCCAACGCGATGGAAATAGTCCCTTGCCTTTTTCCCCACGGCTACAATAGATACCGCAATGCCCTCGGCCTTTAACTCGTTTATTAATCTGGCCGTCTCTTTCAGCACATTTGTGTTAAACGCGCCGCAGAGGCCCTTGTCTGATGTCAGCACAATCAGCTCTACAAGCCTTCTCTGTCTCAGATTCAGAAGCGGATAGGACTCCCTTTCTACCGCTGAAGCCAGATATGACAGCATTTCAAAGAGTTTAATTGCATATGGGCGCGTGGCAAGCATGGCGTTTTGTGCCCTTCTGAGCTTAGCCGCCGAGACCATCTGCATGGCCTTGGTTATCTTGCCGGTGTTTGTAACCGACGTTATACGGGTTCTTATGTCTCTTAGATTAGGCATTTAAATTGTCTTCACGAACTCGGCCTTGTATTGAGCAACAGCAGCGGAAAGCCTTTGTTTTAAGTCATCGTCAAGGGCCTTTTTGTCCGTGATTTCCTTGAGCAGCTCGGCCTTTTTAGCCCTTGCAAAGGCAAGCAGGGCCTTCTCAAATTCAACAACTTTCTCTACTGGCAGGTCATCCAGAAACCCCTCACTCCCCGTATAAAGCACAAACACCTGCTCAGCAATTGACATTGGCACGTACTGCGCTTGCTTTAATAGCTCGACCATGCGCTTGCCACGGGCAATCATGGCCAGCGTGGACTTATCCAAATCAGTGCCAAACTGAGCAAACGCGGCAAGTTCTCTGAACTGGGCAAGGCTCAGACGCAGCGTGCCAGCCACCTGCTTCATTGCCTTGGTCTGCGCGGCACTGCCAACGCGGCTTACCGATAGACCTACGTTGATGGCCGGCCTGATACCGGCGTAAAATAAATCCGGCTCAAGATATATCTGACCGTCTGTGATAGATATAACATTCGTGGGGATGTAGGCAGAGACGTCACCAGCCTGAGTTTCGATAATTGGAAGGGCGGTCAATGACCCGCCGCCTTTTTCTGCTGACATCTTCGATGCCCTCTCAAGCAGCCTTGAGTGAAGAAAGAATACGTCGCCAGGGTATGCCTCACGCCCGGGGGGACGCCTCAGAAGCAGGGAAAGCTGTCTGTATGCCACCGCTTGTTTGCTTAAATCGTCATATATGATGAGGGCGTGCCTGCCCGAGTCCCTGAAATACTCTCCCATCGCACAGCCCGTGTATGGGGCAAGATACTGAAGCGGGGCTGGTTCGCTGGCCGACGTACATACCACGATTGTATGTGCCATCGCTCCGTGTTCTTCGAGGGTCTTTACGACGCGCACCACGTTTGACAGTTTTTGTCCAACGGCAACATAGATGCAAAACACATCGCCGCCCTTTTGATTTATTATGGCATCGACGCCTACGGCCGTCTTTCCAGTCTGGCGGTCGCCGATGATTAACTCTCTTTGTCCCCTGCCAATGGGAACCATGCTGTCAATCGCCTTTAGCCCTGTCTGAAGAGGTTCGTGCACTGGCTGTCTTTCGATTATACCGGGGGCCAGGATGTCAACCTTTCTCTTGTGCGGTGTGTCTATTGGACCTTTGCCATCTATTGGAACGCCGATTGCGTTTACCACTCTGCCCAAGAGCGCCTCGCCTACAGGGACGTCCATAATCCTGCCAGTACGTTTCACTATGTCTTTTTCGTTAATCAGCTCAGACTGTCCGAATAAGACTGCCCCGACGGCGTCTTCCTCGAGGTTTAAGGCCATGCCGACGAGATTATTTGGGAACTCCAGCAGTTCACCTGACATAACGTTATCGAGGCCATAGATTTTGGCAATTCCGTCGCCAACACTCAGTACCGTACCGATTTCACTTACGTCTACCTTCTCGTCGAAACCGTGGATACCCTTTTTAATCGTATCACATATCTCTTCGGACTTTATTTCCATTGTTTCACTCCTTTGCGAGCGCTTTTGTTAAAAGCCTCAATTGGCCCTTTATGCTGGCATCTATGACCAAGTTACCCACTGTGGCAATTAGCCCGCCGATTAGTGAGGGGTCTATCACGTTTTCTATGGTTACGTCTCTGTTTATGCGTGCCTTTAATATCTGTTTAAGACTCTGCTTCTGCTGGCTGGTCAGCTCAGTAGGGGATGCTACTACGGCAATCGCCTTTTTCATCCCATCGCGGTACAAGGCCGTCAATACTGTAATAATCTGGGAGAGGCCCCTCATTGCCCGCGAGGCTATCAGCATGGCCAAGTATCTTTTTGTCATATCGGCAAGGTGCAGCTGACCGACTATCGCGTCAAGCGCCTTAGCCCTGTCCCCGGCATTGAAGAACGGGTTTATAAAGATGGCCGTTATGTGTTTATTAGCGCACATGAGCTGATTGACGGCTGTCAGTTCGTTTATGACGACCTCAACCTTATCAATGCCCGCCGATGCGAATATTGCTTTGGCGTATCTTATAGCTGATTTGCCGTTGATTTTCACGTTCCCTGTCCTATTTTAGAGATAGAATCATTTATTAACTTGGCTGCAATCTCATCATCGATGACTTTACTGATTTTATCCGCCGCAAGGCTTGCAATTGCCGCGGCTGCCTTCTTTCTTATTATCGCCTTAGCCTTTCTCATCTCATACTCTACGTTTTCCCATGCGAGACGC
The DNA here is from genome assembly GCA_015233265.1 of Nitrospirota bacterium. Lineage (GTDB taxonomy): Bacteria > Nitrospirota > Thermodesulfovibrionia > Thermodesulfovibrionales > Magnetobacteriaceae > Magnetominusculus. The sequence continues at coordinate 18,266 of JADFXZ010000009.1, read as the reverse complement.
TCAATTGCCTCACTGGTGGCCTTACCCTCGGCGATATGACGTTCACTGTCAGCCTCTCCGGCCTCGATAGCCGCGTCAATCATCCTTTTTATCTCTTCGTCTTTGAGTTTCAGCTGTTGCTCTATCTCGACAAGTGCCTTCTCCGCAAGCTCCCGCGCCTGCCGTGCCTCGAATAACGCCTTTTCAAGCAGCTCTGTCCTTTGTTTGTAATACTCTGAAAGCGGTTTCTTCAGGAAAAAGACTAAAACGCTGACTAAAATGAGGAAATTTACGACGAGCCAAAACCACTCCTTGAAAGAAGTCTCGTGCTTAGCCCCTTCCTCAGCGGCATATGCCACAGCGGGAATCAGCTCATGCACGACCCCAGCAATAAGAATAACCGCGGTTGCCGCAAATATAATAGTTTTAGTTGTTTTTGACATATCCGTGTGTAAGTTTTTTGACAATCTCATCGGCATATCCGTCTAAATCAGTCATAACGGCACTGGTTACCTCTTCTACTGTTTTGGACAACTCTCTGGTGGCATTATAAAGGCTCCTTACGGCGTTGTCCTGGCTAATGGCGATGAGTTCGTGCTGCCTGATAATGCCTTTCTCTCTAATTCTAAGGTAAGTATCCCTGGCGTTTGCCTGGGCTGCGGCCATATCACGTCTGAGCTGCTCCACAGCCTGTTCCTTTTTCAGCTCAAGTGCTTTGACCTCATCTAACGAACTGTGCCTGATATTCTGCCGTTTCCTGATAATCCCCATAATAGGCTTAAACAGTACCATGTTTAATACCCAAACAAGAAACAAAAAGTTGACTATGAGAACAAAAAACCAGCCGTTAAACTCTACCATTCCAGAGACCTCTCTTCAACGAATTGATATCTGCTCACCCTCGAATGCCGCCCGACACCACGGCTGAGCTACCATACCACATAAGAAAAATATTTGTCAAGAAAAATTTACTCCAGTGGCAAAAAAAATTAAGATATTATTATGAGGCTTATGGAAGTGGTCAGCCAGCATTTGAACTACGGCAGCTATTGTTGACTATACTAACTACAACAAACATTACAAGTGGAGATTGAATCTGCAATAGATGAGGCTTTAAAAGCGGTAAGGCTGGAAGAATAAAGAGAAGCTCAACTCAACACAAAATGCTTAGAATGGCAATCGTGCCAGAATTATAGATTTAGCGAGAAATCAGGAAATAGAGTTGGTTCTTTCGGCTTCGATTTTGGAAGAGATAACGCTGGTTTTATTTTACCCGCGTGTACAAAAAATACATAAACGTGGACGAGAGATAATAGACGACTTATATGAAGTTGCGGCTGTGGCAACACTTACGATGGATGTTCTGAATTATCGATGCCATCAAAAGTGACCCCTCGGATAATAAATACCTTGCATGTGCACTGGAGGGAAGGGCTGATTATATTATATCCGGAAGACCATCATCTTTTAGATTTAAAGGTTTTTCAGGCAGTGGAGATACTGAGGCCAGAGGAGTTCCTGAGGCAGTTTGACTGTATTTGATAAGCGGCATCTCCAAAGCGATAGATTTGCTAATTTATCTCTTTATCAGTTATCATACACTAGGATGCTGATGAACTGTTTAAAGAACTATCCTCTGGCTGAGCTTACCACGTTTAAAATAGGTGGGGCGGCGAGGTTTTATGTAAAGGCGGACAGTGCTGTGTCCGTTTATGAAGCTGTCGAGTTTGCAAAACAACAAGGCGTTCCCTTTTATGTCTTAGGCGGCGGCAGCAACCTTTTAATCAGCGACAGAGGCTACGACGGCCTGATAATTCATATGGCAAACAAAGAATCCCACACTGCCACAGTGGGAGATAGTGTCTATAAGACCTGTGGTGCTGGTGTCGTTTGGGATAGTTTTGTAAGTGAATGTATCAATGAGAATCTTTTTGGGGTTGAGTGTCTATCAGGAATACCCGGTACGGTGGGGGCAGCGCCGGTGCAAAACATTGGTGCTTACGGGCAGTCGGTGGAGAGTCTGATTTATGAAGTGATTGTTGTTGACACTGCCGATGGAAGCATCGCAAGGTTCACTAACGCCGAATGCAAATTATCATACAGAAAGAGCTTATTCAATTCAGAAGCCTTTGGAAAGTATATAATTGTAATAGTTAAATTTGTCTTAAAACGCGATGGCAAACTAAATATCAGGTATCATGATTTGGAGAAATATTTTCAGGAAGGCACAAGGGAAGGTACCAACGTAACCTTACAAGATGTCAGGGCGGCTGTGCTGCAAATTAGAGCGCGCAAGGGAATGCTGCAATTAGACGGCTACAGCAGATTTAAGTGCGCGGGGTCATTTTATAAAAACCCGGTCATATCAACCGGCCATTTCGACCAGATAATGGGGGTTGTCGATGCCTCGCCATCAGATAGAAACTGGTACTGGGCGCAATCGCACTCCTCTGAGGTAAAGCTCTCAGCGGCGTATCTCATTGAGAAGTGCTTCGGCAAGGGTTTTAGAAAAGGGCGGGTTGGGCTTTCGCCAAATCACACGCTTGCAATTGTAAACTATGAAGACGCAACATTTTCCGAGGTCATAGACTTCGCAAAACTCATAGAAGATACGTTGTATGAACGCTTTAAAGTAACACTTGAACGAGAGGTTCAAGTCCTGCAATAAATCCTCACGATTTGGGTTGCTTTGACTCTGATATAACAACAAAACGCTTGTAGTGCTTTTTCCCCCGTAGGGATGCGTCCATATTTTGCTATTTTAAGTTGGAATATTATACAATACAAATACGATGCTTATGTTCGCTTTCCTGGTTCTTGGATTTTTAGCGATACCAACGTCTGGGTTTGCGTGGGGGCCGCTGACTCACATGTACTTGGGTAACGAAGTCCTGTCACTGCCTTATCTGCTTCCGCCGGCTATATTTGTGATTATTAAAAAATTCAAAGACGACTTCCTCTATGGAAACATCATAGCCGATGTCGTCCTCGGTAAGAAATATCTCCCGCAAAACGGCAGCTCTCATTCGTGGGAATTCGGCTTTGCTATCTTAGACAGCGCCCGCAACAATCAGCAGAAGGCATTCAGCTACGGCTATCTCTGCCACCTCGCCGCTGACACCGTCTGCCATGAAATCCTAACAAAAGAAAAAAAGAACATCCAACACACTATGTACGAAATCAAGGCCGACAGCCTTATTAATAAGAAATACTGGCTGCAGGCAGTTGCCATTAAACGCAGCGTCCAAAAGCGCAACGACGAATTCCTCGAAAACTCTATCAGCAACACATTTTTCTCCTACAAGGCCAATAAAAGAATCTTCAAAAGCCTTGTCTTCATGTCTCTATTTACATCGATGTCCTTTGTTAACATATTTGAGAAATCCTTCTTTGTCAGTAGCAGCCCACCTCATGCCGCCATCAAAGACCTGACAGACACATCCCTTAAACGAATCGTTGACGTCATAATAAACGGGCGTGACTCCTCGGTTATGCAATACGCTCCGGCGGGTGAAATCGTTCACGGCCCAATTTATAAGAAACTCTTTAAAAATGACTCGCAGCACTAACTAACTATGCGCGATATGCTTGGCAGGGCTGATGTACTCCCTTTAGGAAAGGCTATAGAGCTCCTTAATAATGCTGAGTTTGCCGCCACTGA
>JADFXZ010000009.1:0-14536 GCA_015233265.1 Nitrospirota bacterium | reverse complement strand
CAGATGAGGATGTGCCTCATTTCGCCCGTTCCACGATGGATGGTTATGCGGTAAGCGCAGAGGATACGTTTGGCGCGTCCGAGACATTACCAGCATATATTAAAGTAAGCAATGAAGTATTAATGGGTAAGACCCCGACATTTCATATTGCACGAGGTGAGGCAGCCAAAATCCCCACCGGCGGGATGCTCCCAGAGGGCACAGACGCCGTCCTGATGATTGAACACACACAGTCCTTTGGAGACTCAGACATCGAGGTGTTAAGATCCCTTGCACCCGGTGACAATGTCATCCAAAAGGGGCAGGATATTTGTAAAGGCGCGCCGGTGCTTGCCCGTGGTCACAGGCTCAGGCCCCAGGACGTGGGGGCGCTTGCCGCGCTTGGCGTCACTGATGTGCTGGTTTATAAGAGGCCGCGCGTTTCCATAATTTCAACCGGGGATGAGATCATTCCACCCGGGAGACAGCTTCAGGGTGCTGAGGTAAGGGATATTAATTCCTATAACTTGAGCGGCCTGCTTCACAACAACGGCGCTGTGCCGCTGCGAATGGGGATCTTCAGAGATGACCACGACACCATTGTAAACATAGCAACAGAGGCCGTTGCGACCTCTCAGATGGTCTTAATCACAGGAGGCAGCAGCGTTGGTACGTTAGACATGACGGCTAAGATTATTGACAGCCTTGGCCGCCCCGGCGTCCTGTTTCACGGCGTTGCCGTAAAGCCCGGAAAACCCCTCATAGCGGCCAATATTAACGGAATTCCAGTCTTTGGCCTGCCAGGTCATCCAGCGGCCGTCACCGTCAGCTTCGAGGTGTTTATTAAGGGAGTGTTGAGGCGGATTACAGGCGAATCCGAAAAAGAAACTAATAAAAACACTATAAGGGCACGGCTTACGTCAAATGTCTCGTCTGAGCCGGCACGGACTGATTTTATCTGGGTTAAAGTCATGGGCAAAGACGGCGAGTACTTCGCACAGCCCGTGTTGAGCAAATCAGGGCTTATCGCCTCACTCGTTAAGGCCGACGGCGTTATAGAAATTCCGGCGGACAAACGAGGCATCCAGAAAGACGATGAAGTCATCGTCAGGCTCTTTTAACTCAATATATTATATAGTTAGATAGAATTAATTAAACTGTCACTCGAAATTAAGCAGCTCCTCCATCGTTATCAGCACAGAGGCGGCAATGGCCTCAAGGCTATAACCACCCTCAAGCGTGAATATCACCGGAATCCCGCGTTTGGCGCTTAATATGCCGTCTACGATGTCCTTGATACCCGCGTTTGATACCGAGAGGCCAGCAAGCGGGTCCAGGCGGTGAATGTCATAACCGGAGGAGACTAATATTATATCTGGCGCAAACTTAGCTACCTGTTCATGAAGTTTTACATGATATGCGTCGTGCATATCGCTATCGCCGCTGCCTGAGTGCAGCGGGATATTATACGTAAACCCCTGCCCCTTGCCTACCCCAATCTCGCGTGCCCCGCCCGTCCCCGGATAATGGGGATACTGGTGCGAACTAAAATAAAACACTGTGTCGTCAGCGTAGAACATGTGCTGAGTGCCGTTGCCGTGATGGACGTCAAAGTCTATGATGAACACCTTCTTATAGCCAACTTTTTGGGCAAAGCGCGCCCCGACTGCCACATTGTTGAAGATGCAAAACCCCATCCCTCTGTCCTGTTCGGCATGGTGGCCGGGGGGTCTGACGGCACAGAAGGCACGCTCAATCTCCCCTGATTTGCATTTCTTTATGGCCGTGATAATTGCCCCGGCTGCATAGAGCGCCGCCTCATACGTATTTTCGCACATATACGTATCAGGGTCAAGATAGCCCCTCGTCATGCGCCGTGCCTGGTCGATATACTGGTCAGCGTGTACGGCCTTTAAGTCCTCATATGAGGCTTCCTCCGGCTCTATCTTAATCAACTGAGGCCACATCTTCGATACCTTCAGGTCAGCCGTGATGGCCAGCAGGCGGTCAGAACACTCAGGGTGTCCGCCAGGCATCTCGTGCTTGAGATATACGTCGCTGTAGATAAATCCTGTCTTTTTAGCCATAACGCCCCTCCATAATTTATATACTTATTAAGTATTTACAGTGTAATTGGCTAAATATTACATCATATAATCACCAGCCATTCCTAAAACAGCTCCAGCGCGCAGAAGAAATATGAAATCTCAAAGGCCGCTGACTCGGCGGAGTCCGAGCCGTGAACGATATTATGCTCAATATCTGAGGCGAAGTCCGCCCTGATTGTCCCCGGTGCGGCGTCCTTGTAGTTAGTTGCCCCCATGAGTTCCCTGACCTTTTCTATGGCCTTGTTGCCGCTTATGACCATTGCCACAATCGGCCCTTCGGACATGAATGTGGTGAGGCTGTCAAAAAATGGCCGTGCCTTGTGAACCGCGTAAAAGCCTTCGGCCTCTTTTTTCGTCAGATGCAGCATCTTGAGGGCGGAGATGGTCAGCCCCTGCCTTTCGAATCTACCGATTACCTCGCCTATGAGATTCTTTTTCACCCCGTCGGATTTCACTATTGAGAAAGTCTTTTCCATGTATTATCACTCCTTTAGATTATTAAATATCAAGTATTTTGACAAGTCCGGCAACTGCCGCGGCAGATCTATTAAACGCCTCCTGCTCCTTTTCGTTTAGTTTGAGTTCGACGATTTTCTCTACCCCGCCAGCCCCCAAAATCGTGGGCACACCAACATAGAGTCCATCGACACCGTATTGACCGCTGAGGTAACACGCGGCTGGAAGCGGCCTTTTCTCATCGAGCAGGATTGCCTTAATCATCTGAAAGGTTGCCGCTGCCGGTGCGTAGTAAGCGCTTCCGGTTTTCAAAAGTGCGACAATCTCAGCACCGCCGTTGCGGGTGCGCTCCACTAAGGCGTCGATTCTGTCGCTTGCGATAAGCTCAGTAACAGGCACACCGTTGACAGTGGTAAAGCGCGGCAAAGGGACCATCTGGTCGCCATGACCGCCAAGAATAAGGGCGTCTACAGCGCCAGCTGCAACGTTCAGCTCCATCGCAATAAACGTGCTGAAGCGTGCCGCGTCAAGAACGCCGCCCATACCCATTACCCTGTGGTGGGGATAGTCTGTCGTCTTATACAGCAAATGTGCCATCACGTCCATTGGATTCGTTACGGCGATAATAACCGCGTTGGGGCTGCCTCCAGCAATTCCCTTGCCAACAGCGCCGACTATCTGCGCGTTGGTCTTTAGTAAATCGTCTCTGGACATGCCGGGCTTTCTGGCGATGCCTGCCGTAACGACAATGACATCTGAGCCTGCAGTTGCCGCGTAGTCGTTTGTGCCGATGACTGATGCGGCTGAGTTATAAAGTGGAGCCGCCTCAGCCAAATCAAGTGCCTTGCCCTGAGGCATTCCCTCGACGATATCAAACAATACGATGTCGCAAATCCCAGAGTGCGCAAGCAGCTGTGCCGTCGATGCCCCCACATGCCCCGCTCCGATTATGCTTACCTTTTTTCTTTTCATGCAATGATTCCTCTTAAACTGTGGTTTACAAAAGGCCTGAGCCGCTTAATCCATTAATCGGCGTTATTATAATCAAAACTGCGGCAATAAGCAAATGCCGATTGATTATTTTTTGGCTCGATGGGCCACGCTATAGTGGACAATAAAAAAGGGACAAGCGGTTAAGATATAGCTGATAAAGGCCATAGGAGGCAAGCCAGATGAAAAGCAGGAGAAAGTTTAGTAAGGAGTCTGTATTGCTAAGAATTAGGACATTTCTACTTTGGTGCGACACCGTCAATTTTGCTTAATGGAAAATTCACACATGGATTTGTTATAATGCTGACCTGTTAGAATACTCTTGATAAATGGCGGGTGGGTTAATGATGGTGGTTGAAAACAAACCTCAGTCTCTTGTTGATTTATATGATCTGAGCCCTTGTGCGCTCAGTGTCAGCGGACGTTTTATTCACAGAATCAGGGAGATGGTCGCAGCCGATGAGGATGCCTTTCCTTTTGTTTACGGACTCGGTCATGAAAAACGCCGTCTTGTCGAAGTACTGGCAGCAGGCAGCGGCGTTCTCATAAAGGGTAATTTCGGCGTCGGTAAGACTCATCTGTGTAATGCGGTGTTTTCTGTCTTACAGGGATACTATCAAACAAATCCCGTTTATACCAACGAAGGATGTCCGGTTAGGGAAAACGCCATTCATCTATATAATTATTTAGTCGAGGCAGACCAATCCGCCTTAGATAATGTCTGCCCTATGTGCAGGCATAAGTATGCCTCGCAAAAGGCGGAGTCTGTCCCTATCGAACGGGTCTATCTCACCGAGGGAGGAGGATTTGCCCGTATTCAGGGCAACGAAGACATTGAGCCGCAGATGATACTTGGCATGTATCACCTGATTAGATTTGCCGAGATAGGCGACCCCTTTGACCCGCGTGTGCTCGAAGGGGGGAAGATTGCCCAGGCCTCTGGCGGTGTCCTCTTTGTCGACGAACTTGGGCTTATGAACAACGAGGCACAGTATGCCCTCATTCAGGCCCTTCAGGAGAGGCGCTTTTCACCCTCTAACAGCAGGATGACATTCCCCGTGGATTTACTCTTTGTATCAACGACAAACAATATAAATGACTTCAGAATTCACAAGGCTGTTGCAAACCGTCTCGTAGGTCTGCTCGTTGACAGGGTAGGGTTGCGGGAGGAGATGCTGATAGTGAAAAAGGAGCTTGTGAAGAATGGCTTTAATCTCAGATTTCCTGAACTGTTTCTTGAGTTTATTATAACTACGATTCGGGAGTTAAACAATATTGCGGTATATCTGGGGCCGCGCTCCTCAATACGTGCCGCTCGCATTGCCGCGGCCAGCGCCTTTGTCGAGGGACGCTTTACTGTGTCATATTGTGACGTAAAGGAAGGGCTTCATACGGAGATAACCGGTCAGGGTGACGAGGAGACCTTTGACGAGATAAATGCGATGCTTGCGAAGGATTTTCCCTCTATCGTAGACTTCATTAAACAGCGGGTGCCTGCCATAGAAAACGCCTATGTGGTCATAGATAATTTTAGAGACGCGGAAACTGCGTTTTTAAATATGGACATGCTGCTGATAGACGAGATTATGGCATATCTTGTAGATGATGACCGAAGGCCGGAGACCATCAAGGCATATCTGGATGCGTATGCCGTGGCGTGCGGGTTGTAACGCCGCGTGTTAATGACGGATATAAGGCCGTGGTGTGGCAGGATGTTTCAATATTGGGGGAGCTGCTACCTGCCGCCCGCGATATTTGGGATGCTGCTTGATGAGCACTTTGACTCTGAGGACGAGTTTGTAGATATGGCTATGGAGAAAATTGATCCTATGCCTAAAAACCTCCATGTGCCGTTCAATCCGCCGGTGTTTCCTTTTGATAATAAGGATTTCGAAGACCCGTTTTATCTCGTTGAGGATAGTCCAGGCGATATGGTCGGCTTGGAATGTCTTAAAGACCTCTCAGACGATGAGCTAAGCGGCTATTTTAAGGATATATTTGTGAGATTTTCGTATAAATCCGACGGCAAGATTAAGATAAAGAGAAAGGAACTGCTCAACTATGTCGGAAGAAACTACTATTTCGAGATGAAAAAAGGGGCAATAGGAAAAAAAATAAAGAAAGATACCCGCAAAAAGAAATCCTTTCTCACAGAGAAACCGCACTCACTTGCCTCGATACACATACCAGAGACTTCGCGCCGCGGCATAATAAGACGAAAGGTTCACGGCGATAATGCGATTATTCGAGAAGATGACGTAGTAAACCTAAAGAGACACTCTATTGAAAGGGCAGACATTCTCGTAGCCATAGACAGGAGCACATCAATGGAGCAGGGCGGCAAACTGCACTATGCCAAGAAGGCATGTCTGTCGTTCCACTACTATCAGGACAGCCGGGACTCAAGGGTAGAGTTCGTGACCTTCAACGAAAAGATTGAAAAAATTGCCCCCCTTGACGTTCTCACTTTAAAGCCCTCTGGAATGACCCACACGGCAGAGCTTCTTGATTTTGCGTTTAAGTATTTCTCGGCAACTGGAGGTGTCAATCAGGAGCTATATATTATCACAGACGGCTATCCGCAGCGAGCCGGTGTTGAGGATGCCGAATATCTATCTGTGACTCTCAAGACGGCGGGGCGACTCAGGCGGCTGCATATAAAGACGGGGATTGTCCTTGTCCATGCCCCTGGCTATGAGATTAATCCAAACAATATGAAGTATAACAGGCTGATATGCGAGTCTCTGGGCGGGCAGCTCATCAGGGCCGACGCTGACGGCCTTTCAGCCGCGTTGATGGATATAAAGATGGATATAGAGGCGGCGGCAAATTGAGCGCCCAGACTAATGTAACCCCAAAGCCGATACCACAGGTGCTGATGTACACTGATGGGGCGTGCAGCGGCAATCCTGGTCCGGGCGGCTATGGTGTAGTTATGTTAACGGTCACAAAGACAAAGGAACTCTCCGGGGCGTATCGCATGACAACTAATAACAGAATGGAGCTGCAGGCAATAATTGCCGGCCTGAGCGCGTTAAAAACAACGTGCGAGGTTACGCTCTATACGGATTCACAGCTGATTGTCAACGCTATGACAAAGGGGTGGCTCAAGAGTTGGCAGGCCAATAATTGGCTGACAAAATCCAAGTCTAAGGTAAAAAACATAGACTTATGGGAGAGGCTGGATGATTTGTGTAAAGAGCATGCAGTTAGTTTTAATTGGCTGCGCGGTCACAGCGGCAATCCGGAAAACGAGCGAGCAGATTCACTTGCCCGTGAGGCGATTAAATCCGGAAAATTTTTAGATTAGATACTGAGACAGATTCCCCGCTGCGTAGCGAAATGAAAGAGATCTGGCTCATAGAGGGAAGGTTTGATTAAACGTATAAAAAGCTATTTTTATGGTAATATATATTTGTTCGTATTTGTTGTGGCTAAGTTATATTATTTTGCCCCTCATTATGATTACTATCCACGGCATGACACATCTTATGTCTTTCATTTTTTTCATTATTATTATAATGAGTATTGCGTCAATAATATCATTCCGCTGTGGATGCCATATAATCTGTTTGGTATTCAGACAGACTTTTTTATAAATTCTAGTATGTCGGTGACACTGCTGTTTATGGCTTTAGTTGGAAAATTATTTGCGGTTAAGAATTCATTGATTCTGTTTAAAATAGGATTGATATTCGAAGAGTATTTATATGTCTATGGTATGTATCTATTGTCTAAATATTTATTTACAAGAAGGGCTGCTATATTATTTGTAAGCATAGGGGCAATTCTGACAACACTGCCGCAGGCTCAAATATTCTTTGGCCTCAGGTTATATTACCTTCTTCCGCTTGTCCTGCTTTTTCTGATGCACTTTTTCGATGAAACACGTTTTTACTACCTGTGGTTAGCTGGAATCTTTGAAATTATCAGCCTTGTTGGTACGCTTGCTTACTTTGCCCCGATACATCTCTTTATTCTCATAGTTTTTGTAATTAGTTTAATATATTATTCAGCTAAGAACATATATGAAATTTTGCTCTCTGACATATATTCACCACTGTCGCTTACAGCCTTTATAATGATGTGTGTTATTGCGTATATCTATGTTGATATGACGACTCATCTTTTTAGTAATATTATGGTTTACGCAAGGCAGCGGCCGCCAGGTATGACATCAAACACATTTTCTGGGTTTATCGATTACCTTGGTGGGTCGATCTCTAATTTATGGGAATTTATATATGCGGCTCCAGCAACACTCGATCATACACTGTTTATTGGGACGATTCCAATAGTTTTCATTATTTATGCGATTACTTATGATACAAAAAAAATATATCTTCCAGTCTTTGCAATTACGGCATTGTTTATTGCAATGCTGTCATTTTCGAGAGCGACATTTGTGGACTACATTATTTATTATGTTATTCCATATATGTCAAATGCCCGCCATTTAGGTTTAATGTTATCGTCAATAAAGCTTTTTCTTCTTGTTATCGCCGGTTTTGGCGTTAATAGATTTTATTCCATAATTGCAGACAGCGTCGATGACGGTGAAAGAGCAAATAATGAAATTAAGAAATTAGTTTATATCGGCATTGCCTTGATTATGTTTATAGTATTTGTCGATTCTGATTTTAATAATGGTAAATATCCTTATTCTGACACAAAAGTTGTGGATTACTCGTTTCATTTTTTTAGTATAATTTTATTAGTGTTCTTATTATTATATTTGATCAGATTAATCAATAATAGAGATAAATTATTAAGGGGCATGATTATTATATTATATTTCATCGAAATATTTTCATATTATTTGATAGTAAGCCACGGTTTATCATCACGCCTTGAGCCGGTGCGTCCTTACAATAATCAAGGGAAGCAAATGCTATATCCCTATGAAGAGTATCAAAGAGATATCAGTAAGATAAAAGATACGTTTAATATCAGGCATTATGACTATCAGAAAATCAGGATTACTCAAGAAGAGTTAATACAGAAATTTCCACGATTAGAATTATATATGAACGCAAATAATTCAATTATATATCAAACATACTATGTCGATGTCTGTAATCCCAAAACTAAATATGATATCCTGCCTCTGTCGATTGACAGATTTATAAGGATTATTTATAGTATGCCTATCGATAAGAACTTTATCAACTATACGCCATACATGTATTTTGAGACATTTGCTAAGGACACGGCACTAATGAAGGCTATTGGTTGTAATATAAGCAAGTTGTGGATTGCCTCAGATGTCGAACTTGCTGACAACCTGCAGGATGCTATAAATAAGATAGGTATAGTTGCCTCATCGTCGGATATTCATTCAAACCCTGTTATTCTTAGAGATCAGACTGAAGAGTTTTCTTTGTCAAACACAAATACTAATAAGGAATATTCCATCGTCAGCTCAGAAAAAAAACAAAAGATTGACGGTGAAAACATAAACGTAATCTATTTTACCGCAAATACTATTATTTTAGAGGCATATGTGGACAAGGACGACGGGGCATGGCTGATTTACTCGGATAGTTACCACCCAAACTGGACTGCCAATGTCAATGGAGTCAATCGTTCGGTTGCAATGGCAAATGTAGCCTTTAAGGCCGTAAAACTTGACAAGGGAAATAACAGAGTAGTTTTAGATTTTAAGGGAAATCACAGGACACTGCTGTATGTTAAGCTGTTGATTGGGCTGAGTGTGTCATTTTGGCTGTTTATTGTGCTTATCACTGTTAAGCCATCGGTCATCTTTAAGAAAGCCGAAAAAATATTATAAGTATCAGACCGATTGGGACACAGGCGTGTTGATGTATTGCTATTAACTGACAAAACTGTTATCATTACCTAATGATTGACAGGGAAAAACTAAGCAAGTACTTCACTGTAAAGAAGAAACCGGTTTCATTCCGCGACCTCGGCAAGGAGTTCTGTTCATCGAAACAGGACTACCGTGTCTTGAAAAAACTCCTGAAACAGCTTACCTCGGCAGGTGAAATCATTGTCAACAAGAAGGGCTTGTACGGCAAGTCAGAGGAGATGAGCCTTGTTACAGGTTATTTTGAGGCACATAAGACTGGCTATGGTTTTGTTATTCTTGAGACACCCGGACAAAGAGATGTCTTCATTCCTGGAAGAAAGACCATGGGCGCAATGGACAATGACAGGGTCGTTGCCAGAGTTGAAAACATGAAAAACCGCGAGGGCCGAATCGTTAGAATTGTCGAGCGGGCACACACCAAGATTGCCGGCCTGCTGGACTTTGCCGATGACGCATGGTTTCTTCGCCCCAAACACTCGCAACTTCCGTTTGATATCTTGATTCCAAAAAAACATATCTCTAATGCCGAAATAGGCGACACGGTTGTCGTAGAGATAACACAATTCAATAACGAAAACAGACCACCTATTGGCAAGGTGATCAAGAAAATCGATAAACCGGAAGATCCAAAGTCGGAAATCGAGGCCGTAATAGATGAGTTCCACTTATCGAGGAAATTTCCAAAGCACATTGCCGAAGCGGCGAAGGCATTGCCAGAGGCGCTCACTCCTGAAATGTTTAGCAATCGCAGAGACCTGCGCACCCTCAAAACCGTAACCATCGACGGTGAGCGCGCTAAGGACTTCGACGATGCCGTCTCGATAGAGAAGACCGGCGAGGGCTTTAAGCTCTATGTCCACATAGCCGACGTAGGATATTTCGTCCCATGGGACAGCGACATAGATATGGAGGCCAGACAAAGGGCAACAAGCGTGTATTTCCCTGACAGGGTGCTGCCAATGCTGCCCCGAAAACTCTCCGAAGACCTCTGCAGCCTGAAACCCAAACTGGACAGGCTGACCTTTACCGCCGAGCTTGATTTCGACGGCAAAGGCAACCGTACTGCCTCGGCGTTTTATCCATCGGTAATCAACAGCAACGAGCGTATGACCTATACCAATGTTCAGAAGATTCTCATAGATGAGGATAAAAGGCTGAGGACAAAGTATAATAATTTACTTAATGAATTTGAGCTGATGTCATTGCTTTGTAAGGATTTAAGACAGATGAGAATAAAGCGTGGCAGCCTGGATTTCGACCTGCCAGAGCCAGAAATCCTGCTCGATATTCAGGGCAATCTCTCGGACATCATAAAGACTCAGAGAAACTTTGCCCACTCCATCATAGAGGAATTCATGATAGCCGCAAATGAGGCCGCCGCTGAGTATCTTACCGCCCTTTCCGTGCCCTCCCTCTACAGGATACACGAAGAGCCTGACATCAGAAAGATGGATGAGATCATGAAGGTGGTAAACTGCACGGTTTCTTATAAAAAGGCAAAGATTACGCCCTCTGATTTCTCTAAGATAATACACAAGGCCTCTGGCACCGCCTACGAAGAGGTGATTAATTATCTGATTTTGAGAAGCCTAAAGCAGGCGCGTTACTCGCCGGTCAACGTAGGGCATTTTGGGCTTGCCTCGCAGTGCTATACGCATTTTACGTCTCCCATCAGGCGCTATCCAGACCTTGTAGTTCACAGGATATTGAGAGAAACCCTGAGTGACCAAAGGCGTGATAAGAAGACAAGCGACAAGGCCATCTCCAGACTCTCTGACATAGCCTTTAACTCCTCACGGCGTGAGCGCGTGGCCGAGGAGGCCGAACGAGAGGTCATCGACGCCATGCGGACATGGTTTATGAAGGACAGGGAAGGGCAAGTCATGCTTGGCAAGGTCGTCGGTATGAACTCCCACGGCATGAAGGTGAGATTAAACGACTATTTTGTCGACGGCTTCCTCCATATGTCGTGCTTGGTTGATGATTACTATGTGTATGAAGAGGGGTCTCTGACAATCAGAGGGAAAAATACGAACAGGACGTTTACGATAGGGCAGGCCATCGAGGTACGTGTCGATAGGGTTGACCTTGCGGAGCGTGAGATTGTATTTGGCATATAGGCTCACCATTAATGTCAAACATTGCGTCAACTCTTGGGGGCCCGTTTAATTTATTTCGGGGCGCTTGTATCACATGATACAGACTTGCAAGATTCCATCTGTTATATTACAAACAAGCCAGATGCTGGTTGCCCAGACGAGGGTTACTTTAAATGCTGGTTAATCGGGAACAAATCGGTAGGCAGCGGTAGATAAAGTGGTATCTGGTTGGGTTAGTCCCAGTTATATTTAGTCAGTCGCAGTATAATTTAGTTAATCAGGGGTTCTTAGAGCCCTAAACTTCAATTCACACAAGGAGCATTAAAATGTCAGAAACTGAATCCCCCAAAAGCCGTTTAGTAGCACTGTTGTTATGTTTCTTCCTCGGATGGGCAGGTGCTCATCGCTTCTACTGCAACAAAATCGGAACAGGAATCATCATGTTTGTCACGATGGGCGGTTTCGGAATCTGGTACTTTGTAGACTTAGTCATGATTTCTCTGGGCGCACTGAAGGACAAGGAAAATCTGCCAATATCTAAGTGGTAGTTGACGAATCGGGATTAGCGTGCTGGTGAGATTTAGTCTTGCCTGCGCGCTGATTCCTATTTTAGGAGAATAGATGTATTACATAGCTTGGGTAATTTTGATTGTTATTGTTGCCATATGGAAGCGGGAATTGAGGCAGACCAAGGCCGCCTACCTTGCCATACTCGGTGAATTAAAGAGCGAGCGCATGGAGTTTGACAAACTCAGGGAAAAGTATGCGGCTCTGCTGAAGGCTCAAATGGCCAAATCCGATAAACCTGATAAATTTGATAAACGAAGCCCGACGCTAGCCAGCCGCAGCAGGACTTAATTATCCTCAGCCTTTTTTTATTATAATATAACCGGCTGCTATTATTAACGCTCCCCCTAAGACAGACAAGCGCTCAGGCAATTCGGCCATCAATAGTCCACCTAGTAATATTGCCCCTATCGGCTCTATATAGCCAAGTATGGCTGCCTTGTTTGCCCTGACATACGATATGCCGCTGAAGTACAGGTATGTCGCCACGGTTGAGTAAAACAGTCCAATGACGGCGATTATCATTAGAGAGCCTGCATCTCTGGGAATCGGCCCGGCAAAAGGAGCTATCAGCACAGCCATAAACAGGTTTTGAAAGAACACGACTACGTATTTGTTGTATTGCCCCGATATGATTTTTAGAATGACAATCACCGCCCCATAGGCAACGCCCGAGGCAAGTCCACAGAGAATCCCTATTGTATCCGGCCTGAAGCGGGCAGCGGCAGTAGTTGTGGAGTCAGGGCTGAAGAGCTGGGCCGCAATATCCATGACCGATACGTCCCGCATGATAATCCACAGCCCGCCTGAGGCTATTGTAATTGAGAAAACCGCCGCCAACGTGATCTTTTCCTTCAGAAAAATCGGCGCTATCAGCATCACCACAACTGGTGCAATGTAGTGTGTGAAGACCGCGTTTGATATGGATGTGTAGGAGTAGCTATAGAAGTAGGTCAGCGAGTTTATTGCTGCAAACACACTAAGCACAAAGATAATTAAAAATCCCCTGACAGAGGGAATCCCCCTTCGGATTGGACCACTGAGGAATATAAACGATTGGAAGATGACTGACACTACGAGGGAATAAAAGACGATGGAGGCAATCGGCATTTTTGCCGCCCTGACAACAAGCCCCTGGGAGCTCCATATGACAAGCGCAGAGATAATGCAAAGATAGCCTCTAGCTGATTTGTCGGATTTCAGCGATATATTAGATTCGGGCAATGTTCGATTACAGGTTGTTATTAAATTTTTCTATCAGCGCCGCCTTAACCGCCACAGGCACGAGGCCGTCAACACAGCCACCTAACTGGGCGATTTCCTTAACAGCCGTAGAGGTTAAAAATGAGTACTCCTCTGAGGGCATTTTAAATATGGTCTCGATAGCTGGATTTAATCTCCTGTTGAGCAGGGCCATCTGCAGTTCGTATTCGAAGTCGGACACGGCGCGAAGGCCGCGAATTAAGATGATGCTGCCTCTTTCTTGGGCATAGTCTACTAACAGGCCGTCAAAACTCTCAACGGTTATGTCCAGACCCTCTGGCAGGGATTTCTCAATGAGCGCCTTCCTCTGCGGCACAGTAAAAAGTGGAGTCTTCTTTGCGTTAGTAGTGATGGCAATCACAAGATGGTCGAAAAGCCGCACGCTCCTAAGGGCGATGTCGAGGTGTCCGTTGGTAAAGGGGTCGAAAGTGCCCGGGTAAATGGCTAGTTTACTCATCATTCTCCTCTGTATATAGATGTCGTTGTGGTGAATACGCTTAGTGAGGCGTCGCCGTATCTGTAGGTCTTGAGGAGTCTCAGGCTGCCGGACAAAGGCGGCATCGACTTCTTTGCGGGGTGTTCTATGATGACTAAGGCGTCTTCATTGCAGAACATCGATGAGCTATCAAGGGCTGGCAGCAGTCTCTCGATTTCGCCGGAATTATACGGGGCATCCGCAAATACTATATCAAATTGGGCATGACGCAGCCGCTCATTCGCGGCAAACCCAACGGCGTCACTACAGAGTGCGGCATTGCTGGGATTTAAATAAAATACTGGATTTCTTTTTATGGTATCCACGGCATGTCGGTCGCAATCGACAAATACGACACTGGCAGCGCCGCGGCTGATGGCCTCAAACCCTACAGCACCGCTTCCGGCGTACAGGTCGGCAAACGAACACCCCACCACACGCTGCCTGATAATATTAAACAAGGATTCCCTGACCTTAGCTGACGTTGGTCTCAGGGCCTTAGAGTGTCTTACAGGGACTGTCTTTCCCTTGAGTGCTCCGGCAATAATCTTCATTTCGTATTCAGTAGTTCCTGATTAACAATATCATGGCATGGTCAAAAATTTCAAGGACGAAAAAGTATTGTATAATTTGAGTTTAATCGGCCTACATTTTATACTAAGTTGTATCATAGATGTAAGCTGATTGACCATATTCTGTCATTCCAGCCTTCAGACTGTGTCACAATAGAAAAGCAGCCAGCCCCCCCTTTTTTCTTGAGGGGGCA
>JADFXZ010000219.1:465-3776 GCA_015233265.1 Nitrospirota bacterium | reverse complement strand
TCTGAGACGTATTCCTGATGTTGTGTATTCGGCAATATTCAGCTGTTGTAGATATCTTGCAACACTCAGTCCTTTTAAATAATTATCTGCAAGGCTCTGTACAAGGTCTATATCGAGGTCGGATACCTGTGCTCCATCTATAAAACAGCGGTCGAATGCTCTGGAGTTTGCTTCCATGCGTTCAAAATTAATTATATTAAAACTCACCGGTATGGTTTGCTTATCGTCTCTCCTTAAGCAGCGGCCATCGGAAAGCTGATAGATTTTATCTGTTCCTTTATTTACAGAAAAAAACAGAATAATCTTGCCGTCAATCGATATTTTGGTTGATCTGCCAATGGGCAGTCTACTGTCTTTAAGAAGATGGGTATTTACAGCATTAAACATTGTATTGATGTCATCGTCACTATGTGGAATTCCAGTTATTGTTCCATCGTCTTCAACACCGATTAATAAATCACCACCGTCAGCATTTGCAAATGAGACTAAAGTCTCTGCTATGTCTAAACAAATCTCTTTTACGATGCGAGGTTTCTTGCTCTCTTCCTTGCCCTTTAAGGCGGACTTCAACTCGCTGTAATGGCTTTCCCCAAGACGAATAGTATTTCTGATACGCTCATCAGGATATAGTGCAATACTGTCCACTTCAACTCCTTTAACCATACGCTTATTTTACCACAACTTATATCGTTAATGTGAATGAATCGTCATCAGAGGGGTCTTTCCACACAGTGCCGATAGTTTTTTTGCTTGACAAACGCAGTCTCACTATGAGATAATTAATACCGTGACGTGGGCGGGTAGCTCAGTTGGGAGAGCACAGCCCTTACAAGGCTGGGGTCACAGGTTCGAGCCCTGTTCCGCCTACCATTCCTCCCCGTCCAGTGTGCCCCGTTCCAGCGTGAATCTCTTCCTTGTCCTGGGCTTATTCCATAACCATGAACGGCACCGGTACAAATTTTACTACAAATATGACAAGTGAAATGGCTGCGGCCTTTAATCTCGTTGGGTCTATCGGAATATCACCAAAGAGCACTGGCGGGTGTTTTAAACGCAGCACTGTCATCAGTATTGCCCAAAACCACCAGCCAGGCCAATACATCTCCCCCATTATGAGCAGACACACCACAAGCAATCTGGATATCCACACATGCCACCGCCCCACAATCGAGTACAATATATGCCCGCCATCAAGCTGCCCTATTGGCAGCAGATTCAGCGATGTTACAAAAAATCCCAG
The DNA here is from genome assembly GCA_015233265.1 of Nitrospirota bacterium. Taxonomy (GTDB): domain Bacteria; phylum Nitrospirota; class Thermodesulfovibrionia; order Thermodesulfovibrionales; family Magnetobacteriaceae; genus Magnetominusculus. Next base: position 2,536 of record JADFXZ010000219.1, on the reverse strand, counting down.
CCACCCGGCAAAGGCAACCGGATTCAACATTACATCCTGCCCCTGTGGCGGCGTACCAACAATAAGCCTTGACAGAAACGAAAACAACAGGCAATCCCCTAAGACCATCCCGGATTTAGCGTTTACTACACCAATCTCAGAATAAAACAGCCCCCCAACTACCGCCGCAAACGAAACGACAAAGCCAGCAATCGGCCCCGAAGCCCCTATATCTATAAGGGCTGTGCGCGTGAGTATAGGGGATTTCATCTTGATAAACGCCCCAAATGTGCCGATTGGCGACAGCGGGGCAGGTATGAAATATGGCAGTGTGGCAGCCGTGCGATGCCCAATCGACGCAAAATAATGCGCCAGCTCATGAGCCAACAAGATAATCATCAGAGTCAGCGCAAAGGGCAGCCCCTCGTAAAACCTCCACGGCTCCTCTACGGGGTCAATACCCTTTTGTAACACCCCGGCTAGCAGCGTGGTAAAGAATGTCGCAATAAATAATAGTACATGTAGGCGAGTCAGCCCCCCAAGCACTCTACCAATGAGCGTTGTGCCATTGTGCGGCTGTGCGGGGTGCAATATTATCTCTGTCTCGTTTATAGTTTCATCTGGCATTGCTGGTTAATTTTAACATTTATAGTAAGATAGTGTCTCAGGAAAGAATCTTCCCTCTGAGGTCATACTCTTGCGCGTCTGTTATCTCAATTGTAATAAAATCCTCCGCGTTTAAATTGCCGGGGCAATTTTCGACAACGACGCAGCCATCAACCTCAGGGGCATGGCTGTACAGGCGGGCAAGCCTAGTGCCGCCGCTTGAGTCATCAATTAACCCCCTGAATTGCCGCCCGATTAGCGCGCGGTTCTTTTCGTATGATATGGCTGCCTGAAGGGTCATCAGCTCATCTAACCGCTTTAGTGCGGTCTTTCTTGTGACCTTCTTAGTCATATTAAAGGCGGGAGTTCCCTCCTCATCCGAATAGGAAAACACGCCTAATCTGTCAAATTTCACCGCTTCGACAAACGACAGTAACGCCTTGAAATCGCTGGCGCTCTCACCGGGGAATCCTGCCATAAGAGTTGTTCCCAGACATACATCTGGCAGCTTGGAGCGGATTTTGTCGAATAAGTCAAGCAGAAGCCCGCGCGACCCCGCCCGTCCCATCGCCCGTAATATGCCCTCTTCAGAGTGCTGAATGGGAATATCGAGATAGTTTAATACCTTGTCGTGCCCTTTGATACACTCGATGAGGGGCTCGCTAATCGATGTGGGATAGAGGTACATCAGGCGTATCCAGAAATCCCCGTCTAAAGCGGCAAGTGTCTCGATAAGCGTAATCAGGGTCTGCCCTGTGTCCATCCCGTAAGACAGTACGTCCTGGGCTACGACAATCAGCTCCTTTTTGCCTTCTTTGAGGTGGGTCTTGGCCTCTTCGATTATACGGCCAAACTCAGCGCTCCTGAAGCGCCCACGGATTGACGGGATAGCGCAGAAGCGGCATCCACGGTTGCAGCCCTCGGCTATCTTCAGATAGGCATACGGAGGCGGCCTTAATTGCCCTATGAGCGGCTGTATATTGTGAGACTCTACGCCTTTGCAATACTCAACTATGGCCGGTTCCTCTGCGACTCCGAATATTGCGTCTATCTCCGGTATTTCTTTTATCAGTTCGTCTTTATACCTCTGCGACAGGCATCCAAAGACGAGGAGCCTCTTGCTGTTTGTCTTTAGGGAGGCAAGCTGTAGGATTTCATCGATAGACTCCTGCTTTGCCGCTTCTATAAACCCGCATGTGTTTATAAGCATAACGTCTGAGTGGTCAGGCAAGTCTGTAATATTAAATCCTTCGGCGGTAAATAGGCGCTGAAGCCGCTCTGAGTCTACCTGATTCTTAGGGCAGCCAAGCGTATGTATCGATAATGTTGGTCTCATGCCATGGTTTCGCTGGGTTTTTTCCTATGTCTGAACCTGAAGATATAGAGCATGATAAAATAACCTAAAACTCCGCCAAATAGAGCAGCTACGGTCTCACCTACAATGAAAGGTATCAAAAATGCGCCAAGCTCACGCATTACATTTGAT
>JADFXZ010000219.1:0-419 GCA_015233265.1 Nitrospirota bacterium | reverse complement strand
CATCCCCATGATCTTTCTTCCTACCCATGTGCCAAACGTGTAAATCGGCACAATGGTAAATGGATTAGTGACGTAGACGCCCGCTATCGTTGCTGGCTTGTTGAGTTTAAACGCCCATGATATAAATACCCCCAAAAGCGTGTGAAGTCCTAAGAGCGGCGACATGCCTATCACTGTGCCAACGCCAAAAGACACCGCTATACGAGACGGCGAATCATTTTGCCCCATCAGGGACTTAAACATCTCCTTACATTTTAAAATGCTCATAACCGCAGTCCATCAAATCCACTTCCATGCCGTTTATATCGACAAAGACAAGACCCGATTCTGTGATGTCTCCAACGTAGTGCGCCGTTGGTATTTCCTCGGCGCTGGTGAAGAGATACTCGTAGTCCTCGCCCCCGCAAAGGCTCAACATA
>JADFXZ010000218.1 GCA_015233265.1 Nitrospirota bacterium | reverse complement strand
ACCTCTACAGAGAGGTCGGGCTTCTTAATAGTCTTTGGCTTTTTTGATTTGCCTTTTCCCATAATTTATTATGCTGAAATCCAGGTGATTTGTCAAATTGGAGAAGTTGTTTACGGTATTTATCACTCGGCCTGTAGTTTCACATATGCCTGCTTTCTTAAGTCTGCCAGCAGTGCTTTTAATCTTGCGTTTACGTCCTCTTCGATGAGCAGTTTTTCTATATCACCCCTGACGTCCGATATGTCTGCCCCTGCTAATTCCTGCTTGTGTTGATTATAATACACCTCAATTGCCTCTTCTTTTATTATCACGTAGGAGCGCACCTTTAAATCAATGTACTCGGCGATTATCTTGTCTTCGTCCGTGCCCATAATGCGCATAGCCACCGCCGCACGCTTTAAGAGTATGCGGTTTATCATTATGTTTAGAACCTCGTCCTTTGTTATTGTTGGAATCTTTGCCTTTGTCTCGTTATAGGTCTTTTCGAATTCCGACAATGTTATTGCGTCGTTGTCAACAAATGCACACACTCTGTCAATCACTTCGGCCCACAGGCTCTCGCAGAAAACTGTGAGGATAAGCGCCATCGATATCAAAATTCTTTTCATATCTGAACGCCTGCCTTATGCTGAAATAAAATCTTCCCGTTCCCTCCTTTTGCCCACGGTTGATCTTGTATCCATAGTCAAGGCGGATTGGGCCAGCCGCCGTCATGTATCTAAGCCCCAGGCCCGTGGTGTATTTCAGGCTGCTTAATGAGTAATCGCTGATTCTGGACCAGACATCGCCCAAGTCTACAAATGTTACAAGGCCGAAGTTGTCTATTACGGAGATGCGCATCTCGGCATTGCCCATCAGATAGGCATTTCCTCCGGTGGGGTCGCCGCTTTGCCCCTTTGGGCCAAGTGTGTCCTGGGCATAGCCGCGTACTGTGGTGCTTCCTCCCAGAAAAAATCTCTCTATTAGCGGCATATCCTCTGTGTTTGACCAGCCCTGCCCTACTCCAGTCCTCAGAGACAGCGCAAGAATCAGGCCCTTTGACAGCCCATGGTAGTAGTTTAAATAGCCTGAGAGTTTCGCGAAGTTCGTCTGTGAAAGGAGCGCCTTGCTTGCCACTTTAAGTGTAGAGCCAGCAAGTATGCCGCTTGTGGGATTAAAGGGGCTGTCTCTTGTGTCATATATCAGCGACGGGACGATGCTGCTGATTGCCAGGGTTCCCGTGTCCTCGTGGGTCAGGACTGTATCTGGCTGCACGTCCCATGTGTTTGTAAGCGAAAACTCGTATGAAAGCGCGCCTTTGAGCTTTTCTGTAAGATTCTTTCCTATGCCTACCGCGGCTGTGGATTTTTCCGTTTTATAGAGTACCGTCGACGAGTCAAGGTCTCTCTGTTGCCTTCTTTCATAGAGCAGTGAGGCGTTAAATGGGAGATTCCTATCCAAAAACCACGGCTCATCGTAGGTTAGAGATATTTTCCTGTTTACCTCGCTTAATCTCGTCTTAAAGGCAATTTGGCGGTCCATGCCCTGGAGATTTATATACTTTACCTCAAAAAATCCCCTCAGCCCCTCATAGTCTCCATAGCCAATGCCATAGTCAACCACGCCGGCATCAGCCTCTTTTACATCGAATATGATGTCTTTCACCCCATCGCCCACGGCTACCGCCGAGATATTTATGCTCGTAAAGAGCGATGTCTTGTATAATTCTCTCATTTCAGCATAGACCACGCCCATGTTGAGCGGCTGTCCCTTTTCGTGTTTTATCACGCGTCTGAACACATCCCACTTTGTCCGTGTATTTCCACGCACGATTGTATCGCCAAAGGAATACTTCTTTCCCTCTGTTACCTGTAGGACAAGAGTTATTTCGGGAGGGTCTCCATGCCTTTCGATTTTTATGTCCGCATCGGCGTAGCCCTGCCGGGTCAGATATGTCAGGGCAGTCTGGCGGCCATTAAATATCTCCGTCTCCACGTATGGCCTTCCTGGCGTGATGTCAGCCGCTTTAAGTATTTTATCAGCGTCTACTTCGTGGTTACCCTCGACCCTGACATCCTTTATGATAAGACGGCCTCCTTCGTCGATTTCTATGTTTAGAGTGACCGTTTTCTTTGCATGGTTTACCTCGGGTTTAAAGCCTTTGACGACAGCCGCCGGGTAGCCCTCGTTGTGGAGGCGGCCTTCGATGGCCTCCTCGTCGTCCTCGTCTGTGTCAGGGTTATAGGGTAAGTCCTTTTTGGCAAGCATCACCTCGAATAGTTTCTCGGGGTTGACCGATGTACCGTTAAATACTATCTCTGCGATGGTGTATATATCCCCTTCGGTTATTGAAAAATCCAGGTTTATTTCGTTTGCCTTGTCTTGTCTTTCATAGTCCACCTTGACGTTAATCAGACCTTGTTTGTGGTAGACGGCCTCGATTGAGGCTATGGCCTCATCGATGGTATCCTCGTTTACGCTTCCGTACTCGACAAACGGCATTTCCTTTTTAAGTACATTGGCAGAGATGGCTGAGTTGCCCTTAAAGTTCAACACAAGCCTCTTGCCCGGGTCGATGTTTATAGTAAGTGTGTCTGTGGCGTTGTCATACACACCTTCGGAGACAACAGGATTGAAGTAGAGGAGTTTTTCTATCATCCGCTCTTTTGCCTTTTCAATCTCCGCGTCTACCTCATCCTTGTCATAGATGTCACCCTCACGAATATTCATAATTGATGACAGTTCTGAGGCGGGGGTGTTAATGACCAAGTGTCTTATCATCAGCGGGGCGCCCTCGTCCACACCAAGTTGGATAATGACTCCTGAGAGTTTTTTGCCCTTTATGATGTTGGACTTTATGTTGGCCTGAGGAAATCCCTTTTTTTTGAGCGTCTGTTTGAGCTGCGAAACGGCGGGGGCAACCAGTGCCTCGTGAAACATGGCATCCTCTTTCAGGCTGAACATGGCCTTAATCTTTCGGCGTGAAAGCGGCCCAAGCGCGTCAACTACGACCGATTCTACTACAGGGCGCTGCACTACCTCTATGTTAAGCACACCACCCTCTGCGTAAGAGACCCTGATGTCATCAAAACAGCCCTTTAAAAAGGCCGTCTTTATTCCCCTTGCTATTGCCTGCGCGTCAAGCGCGCCGCCCTCTTTTACACCAAACATGTAGAGGAATTCCTTCTGTGAGATTGAACTCAGACCGGTGACTCTTATGCTGGATATTTGTAAGGGCTGCTGAGGGTCAGCCGCGTAAGCAACCCGCAACACCGGCAGGCACACAATAAACACCAGCACACATATGGCGAAGCTGATCTTACTTAAACGTAAATCTGAACTTGACATCCGCGCCGAGGCTCCCTATTTCATTTCTTTCGCCGACTATCGAGGTGTTTGAGTCAATCTTATATTCGAGCTTTATGATTTCACCCTTAGTGGTGCCGCTGGTCATCAGCACATTGAGTTTGTTGTCGAGGAATTTTTTGGATATAGTGACCTGTGGCGTCACTGTGGACTTGTCCTCGGTCTGCGACGAGCTTACCTCAAAGCGGTTAAGCCCGGTAATAGATTTAATCCTGTCCTCTACGATGTTCTGATACTTACCGGTTATGAGGCTTGCCGCCGCTGTAGAGCCGCCGTCTGGCCCGGCGAATAGTTTCAGTATATCAGCCTCCTTGAGTTTTGGCTCAGAGGCCATCGTCAAATTAAAGCGTTTTAACTGTCCATCCAAAAACATCCTTATATTATAACCTTTCATGGTAGTTTCCGCCATAACGTTCAGGTATGGATTTATATCGGCAGT
>JADFXZ010000008.1:7985-27588 GCA_015233265.1 Nitrospirota bacterium | reverse complement strand
TCTCACAAAGTCTTCCATCTTTTTTACAGTAGGCCACGCCTGTCAGATGCACCAGCAAGTTTTATGAGCATAAGAAGCACAGATACGGCAATAGTATCAATATTATCGATGGGGGCTATGCCCCACGGTAAAAAACACGCAATCCCAAGCGTAACAAACAGAAAAAATCTTATCATCGACCCCCACTGGATAAGCGCAAGATGCCGTCCAGAATACTCCAGAATCATAGCCTCATGTACCATCGTCAACTCCAGATGAGTGGCAGGATTGTCAACAGGAACCCTGCCTGCCTCGGCAATCACCACCAGAATAAAGGCTATGCCAGCAAACACAATAGATGGCCTCAGAGCTAAGGCGCTGCCAATAAATGTGTGCACTATGTGAAGCAGAGATGTTGAGCGCCCTGTCAGTGACACCGTGAAAATAGCCATCAGCATAGCTGGTTCACTCAAAGAGGCTATCATCATCTCACGGCTGGCGCCCATCCCCCCAAAGGCCGTCCCTATGTCCATGCCTGCCAGTGCCGTAAAAAACCTCGCCGTTGCAAAAATAGCTATTACAACGATAATATCCGCACTTGGAGCCAAAAACAGATTCATTGAAATTATAGGAATTACGCTTCCAACCACTACGCAGCTGCCAAAGACCATGTACGGCGTAAAGCGAAATATCCATGAGGCATTGTCCGCAATCACAACGTCTTTGATGAATAACTTTGCCACATTTCTGTAGGGCTGCATGACTCCCGCGGAGGCCCTTCCCTGTGCCCAGCACTTGAGCATATCTACCCATCCCACAAAAGCCGGGGCTACTGTGACAACTATGAGGACTTGTAAAACCTCTATAAATATCAAATGAAGCGATTTCATAACAGAAGCAGCAACACTATGATTGTCACAAATGAATAGATCAAATACAGGTGTATACGCCCATTTTGAATCATGCCCGCCTTTCTGGAAAGAAACACAACGATATTAATGACAGGCTTATAAAGCAAACCCCAAATACGGTCTCTTATTCGGAGATAATATTGCGGATTTCCTGGAAATGCGCCGGGGCCTGATTGCCGCGTCTGTTCTTTTATGTCAAATAAAAATCCAAATATCCGTCGAAAAGGCATAGAAAAAGACACTGCGTTATATTGCATTCTCTGGGTAAGCATTTTAAAACCACAATCCCACACCGGTACCCTGCTGATTTTTCCCGGATGAACGTGCAGTAATAAATAAGTTATAGCACATACTGCTGCGATTCCTATAAGGACAAGTATGCCTGAGTATGAGGCCCTCTCAGGGTCAACCGGTGTCAGCCACATCCAGCCGTAGACGCCCGAGGTGGTAACAAGCTCTGAGTGAACCAGTCTATTGGCGATAACATCCATCCAATCTATAACAACAGCCGGCAAAACACCCAAACAAAGACAGCTCAGCGCCGCAAGCCCCATCCCTATGCGCATAGACCATCCGGATTCGCTTACCACCGGTTTATTATGACCGCGCCAATTCCCCAAGAATATGACACCAAATACCTTTACAAAACAGGCGGCTGCCAACGCCCCGGTTAACGCAAGCAGGGCGGCCCCCAAGGGTATCAGAAGTTTCATCAGCGGGTGAGGAAGAGATGGTGACAAGAGAAACGCCTGAAAGGTCAGCCATTCGGAGACAAATCCGTTGAAAGGCGGCAGGGCTGAAATAGATACACAACCAACAAGGAAAAATGCGGAAGTCCAGGGCATCTGGTGTATAAGTCCTCCCATTTCATCCATATTTCGCTCATGTGTGGCGTGCAGCACAGCGCCTGCCCCCATAAACAGCAGCCCCTTAAACATAGCGTGGTTCATCGTGTGGTACAAAGCCGCTAAGAGGGCAAGGGCGGCCATAGCAGGCAGATGTACCGATGTAAATATCATAGACAGCCCAATCCCGATAAGAATTATTCCTATGTTTTCAACCGAATGATATGCAAGGAGTTTTTTTAAGTCGTGCTGCATCAGGGCATAAAGCACACCCATAACAGCAGAGACCAGCCCTAAGACAAGCACCATCGTCCCCCACCACAAGGGAAACACCCGTATAATATCAAAGGTTACTCGTATCATACCGTATATCGCGGTTTTAAGCATCACACCGCTCATCAGGGCGGAGACATTTGACGGGGCAACCGGATGTGCCTCGGGAAGCCACACATGAAAAGGAATTACACCGGCCTTCGCGGCAAAACCAAAAAAAGAAAGCAAAAAAGCCACAGCTGCCCACATTTGAGGAGTCTTTGCCTGCCTCATAGCGTCAAAAGTATAACCGGTGAAATTTACAAAACCTGTAGTAACTCCAGCCAGCACACCAAAGGACAGGAGTATTAAAACTGCGCCAATATGAGCCATTACCATATAAAGATAGGCAGCTCTCCTGTTTTCGCTTCTCCCATCTTCAAATATGACCAAAAAATATGACGCAGCGGCCATCACCTCCCAAGCAACCAGGAAGCACAGCGCGTCATCAGCCAGGCACACCATAAACATTGCGGCTATAAATATATTATAAAACACAATCAGTCTTTTTACGGGTTTACCAGCGGCAAGTCCATTGACATAGCCCATAGAATATATTGATACAAAAAACGAAAGCAGGCCGACAACGAAGACAAAAAACCCGGAAAGCGGGTCTAGCCGTAAATGAAATGGAAGGGCGGGTAAACCCAACGGAAGTATTACCTGCTGCGTTGTCCCACGGGCAAGAGCCACAATTGCCGCTATAACATTGGCAAAAGACGCCGCCGCCGATATGGAAAAGGATACACTTATCATCAAGCGCCGTTTATTGCCAATTACCATGACAAACAGCATAGGAACTAAAAACACAATCGTTGAAAATAACAATAATTCAATGGGGGAAAACATAGACACTTCTGGGACAATTCTGGCCATCATCGGCTCATATTTCCAAATATCTCATCCTCTTTTTTTGATAAAATATTGGTAATCATATCGTGAGGCGAAACATTTTTAACAATAGACAGCACCTCATCATCTTTCAAAAGCCGCAACAAAACTGACTGAATCCTTAAAAAACGCCTTTCACTTTTTGGAAAAATAAAAAATAGTGTGTTCACATCTTCCTTATCAAGTGCGTCAAAAGGTATAGGCTGCCTAAGATGGCAAAGGGCAATATATGAATCATGGGTAAAAGAGCCAAATGTCTTTGGATGCGGGACAGCAATCCCATGCCCCACGGCAGTTGGGCATAAACTCTCTCTTTCCATTATGAGAGGCAGGAGCTGCCGGGTGTTTAGGTCAGGGATACGGCTCCGAATAGATTTAAGGCAGTTTAAAATCACTGATTGTTTTGGACCAGCTGGGATATCATAATAAATGCCGCCTCTTTGAATAAATTCCGAGATAGATATGATCTCCTCATCCTCGATTGACGGCTCAGCCATGTCAACTTTCTTAGAAAACGCCCTGTTGTCCTCAAGCCACGAGTTGATCTCGTTTCTATCGAACCTCCACTGACCGCTGACTCTGAAACATGGGATTGTATCGTTTTGTATCATACGATAGATAGTCTTCTCAGAAATATTTAAAAGTGCGGCCATGTCTTTCACAGTCAGGTTCATTCTATCCTCTGATGTCCTCCAATGTCTTAGTATGTCCTCAATTGAGGCGACTTGGGTATACTATGCTTTGGAATTGCCGATTGTCAAGAGAAAAAAATAGTCTCTGATTAATTTATCAGATCGTTAGCTTCGAGTTATGGTATCGACAAGACGAACCTGTTGTTGGAGCGGGTAACGCTGATGTTGTCACTGGCAGCCCCAGGGCAAACGCATTTGAAATATTATCATAGCGTGTTCATAGAAATAAGACCATTTGAATCATCCTGAGCTTGTCGAAGGATGCTCCTTTATATCTCATATCGGCATACATCGGAAATCCTTCGACAAGCTCAGGATGATTCTTCTTAGACGGTTCAGGTAGATTCGCGCTGTCGCTCGAATCCAGATGTGGAAATATCTAATGCGTTTGCCCTGCTGGCAGCCCAGTCTAATATCGACAAAAACCTAACTCCGGTGATATACTACACTCATGCAGACGCTTGGGACAAGCTTATATCTGATTGTTCTTAATTTAATCAGTAATATGCATAATATAGACAGCCTTCAAGTCAATATCGAAGATATATTCGATTTATCCAATGTTTGACAGACGACGGCTGCGCCTTCTGCCCCTCTCTCAACGAACTCACGACATGTCCGCTGAGACAATCCTGCCCCTTACTGCCCGTGATGGCAGCAAATTCATGGAGACCGCCCGCGATATAATTGCAGCCCGCCAAAGTGGCAGCAGTGTGATACTTATGATTGGCGGCCATGTCCTTCGAAGCGGCGTCCAGCGATACCTAATCAATATGATGGAAGCGGGGTTTATCTCCTGCATCGCTGTCAATGGCGCTGTTGTAATCCACGATTATGAACTGGCGCTGATTGCTGCCACAACTGAAAGCGTCGCCCACTATATTAAAGATGGACAGTTCGGCCTGTGGACAGAGACCGGCCAGATTAACGATATTATAAACAGCGCCTACGAAAGTGATAAGCACATTGGATTTGGTGAGGCCGTGGGCAGGGCAGTCTTCGAGGGCAATTTTGCCCATAAGAATATCAGCATATTGGCCGCCGCCTTTAGATTGAAGATCCCCGTAACTGTACACGTGGGGATTGGCTATGATATAATTCATGAACATCCAAACTGCGACGGGGCGGCTACAGGGGCGCTGTCGTATAATGATTTTCTTAAATTCGTCTCAGTCGTACAACGGCTTGACGGGGGGGTGCTGATGAGCTTTGGCAGTGCGGTAATGGCGCCGGAGGTGTTTTTGAAGGCACTGAGCATGGCACGGAACGCGGCGTCACAGGAAAATCGTCGAATCACTAATTTCACAACTGTTGTATGTGACCTTCATGATCTTGGCGATACCAACACTGAGCCGTCAAAAGACTGCGCCGCGTATTATTTCAGGCCGTTAAAGACACTGCTCCTGCGCACAGTGGCAGACGGCGGCAGGGGACGCTACATCAGAGCAGCCCATGCGGAGTCCATCCCAGCGCTTTGGAGCGCCATTCGTGAGCTAAGCGAATGAATAATTCAGAGTTGAACAAATGAAGATTTACCCATTAGATGAACTGGCAAGACAATTAGAACCGTTAAGGGCGGCTGGCAAGACAATCGTCCACTGCCACGGCTGCTTCGACCTCATGCACCCCGGGCACATTAAACACTTTCAAGCGGCAAGACAGCTTGGCGATTGCCTTATCATCACCCTTACGCCTGATTGTTACGTCGATAAGGGGGAGGGAAGACCGGTCTTTAATCAAACAATCAGGGCTGAGACACTATCCGCCCTCGAATGTGTCGATTACGTGGCGATTAACAAATGGCCTACCGCCGTTGAGACCCTGCGCCTCCTGCGCCCCAATATTTACGTCAAAGGGCAGGAGTTTGAGAATCTCGTAGATAAAACCGGCAAGCTTCAGGCAGAATACGAGGTCGTCAAGGAAATCGGCGCGCAGATGAGCTTCACCCACGAGATAGTATTCTCATCGACTCAGCTGATTAATAATCACTTTAAACCAGCTGGTAAAAATTGTAGAGATACTTATCCCGAACACATCGTCACATTTCTTAAACAGTTCTCTGAACAGTATCATCTTATAGACATTGTACGATCAATCGATTCTATAAAACAGCAGAGGGTTCTGCTCATCGGCGACTGCATCATCGATGAGTACTATCTCTGCGAAACTATGGGTAAATCCCCAAAGGCACAGCTCCTTGTCAACAGATACCTCAGCCATGAGGTGTTCAACGGCGGCGTCATGGCCATAGCCAACCACCTTGCCGGCATCTGCGACAATATCCACGTGATTACCACCCTGGGGGCGGAAGACTCAAAAGAAGAGTTTATTCTTAATAATTTGAAACCCGCAGTCAGGCCGAAATTTTTTTACAGAAAGGCAAGCCCCACAATAGTTAAGCGGCGATATATCAACAACAATCAGCGCCAGAAGGTCTTTGAGATTAACTACATCGACGACTCCTACATTGACAGCTCACTAAACGCCCAGATAATCGAATATATAAAGTCCATCGTGCATGACTATGACCTTATCATGGTGGCGGACTTCGGGCACGGCCTGATAACCAGTGAGATAATAGCGGCACTGGAGAAATTCACCACAAATGTTGCCGTAAACGTCCAGACCAACGGCGCTAATGCCGGTTATAATTTGATAACAAAGTACAAGCGCGTAAACTTCATATGCCTTGACGAGCATGAGGCGCGGCTGGCTGTTCAGGACAAGTTCTCTTCAATTGACGATATTGCAAGGGCACTGATAAAAGAGGTATCTTTCGACCATCTGGTAATCACCCTGGGCGGCAATGGGTTACTCTGCATTAACGGTGACGGGGAAATCATAAAGGTACCGGCGTTTGCCACAAAGATTGTAGATGTCGTAGGGGCCGGGGATGCGCTCTTTACGTATGCGGCGTCGTGTCTTGCGGTAGAAATGCCTGCCCTTGCCGTCTCATTTGTAGGCAACATCGTAGGGGCGCTGGCAGTTGCAATAGTTGGAAATAAAAGACCTGTGGAAAAGAATGATGTGCTTGAGTTTATTAATGACCTGCTCCACTGTGGAACAAGCGAATGAACACTATAGAAAAATATATAGACGAATTTAAGCTATTACTTGAGAGGATTGAGTGTACCGGTCCGGGGGGCGGCATTTTAGAATTTCCGGCGGCGATAGAAAGCGCCTGTACGTGTATCTATGCGCTTATCGCATCGGAGTGTAAGCTCATGTTTGTTGGCAACGGCGGCAGTGCGGCAATAGGGAGCCACATGGCAACTGATTTCTGCAGAAACAGAAGGATTCGCGCCCTGACCTTTAACGAAGGGACGATGCTGACTTGTATGGGCAATGATTTCGGATACGAACACGTGTTTGCGAAGCCTATCGAGCTGTTTGCCCGCAAGGGGGACTGCCTCATAGCAATCAGTAGCTCCGGCCAGTCGAAAAACATACTCAACGCCGTCAGGGCGGCAAGGGCCAAAGACTGTAACGTGATAACCCTCTCAGGATTCAAAAAGGACAATCCACTTAGGGCAGCAGGGGATATAAACTTCTATGTGCCAGTTGAGCACTACGGCTATGTCGAGATAATTCACCAGTACATCTGCCATGCGTTAATTGATAACGTCAGAGAGTATATTTTATGAGCGAAACTGCCATAGATTTTCTGATCGACAAGGCCGAGGCAATTCGGCGCTCCATCTTCAAGATAATATGCGACGGCGGCGGAGGGCACATCCCCGCCTCGTTATCGATTGTCGAGATATTGGTGGCCTTATATTATAAATATTTAAACATCACATCTAAGACGATTGGCGACCCAGACAGAGACAGATTCATTTTAAGTAAGGGTCATTCGTGCGTATCACTTTATGCGGTGCTTGCTGATTTGGCATTTTTCGATAAATCTGCACTGAGCACATTTGGCAAAAGCGGCACGATATTAGGCGGCCACCCTGACATGCACAAGATACCCGGCGTGGAGGCGTCAACGGGGGCGCTGGGGCATGGGTTTCCATTTGGTGCCGGAGCCGCCCTTGCCGGCAAGCTCGATAGCAAGAATTACAGGGTAGTCGTCCTGATGGGAGACGGCGAATGCCAGGAGGGCACGGTGTGGGAGGCGGCAATGTTTGCGGCCCAGCACAAACTTGACAATCTCTGCGCAATAATCGACTATAACCAGTTTCAGGCGATGGACACACTTCAGAGCATTGTATCAGTCAGCCCGCTTGCTGACAAATGGCAGGCATTCGGCTGGCATGTGCGAGAGGTAGATGGCCACAATATATGGCAGCTGACAGAGGCCCTAGCCGCCCTGCCCTTTCAACAGGGTTTGCCCTCGATGATAATTGCAAACACGATTAAGGGCAAGGGTGTGTCGTTTATGGAAAACTCTGCCATCTGGCACTATAGAATGCCCACTGAGGCTGAGATGCGTGTGGCCTGTGAAGAGTTGAAAATAGAGGAGTTGAAAATAGAGGAATGACCGCGCGATGAGAAATGCCTACATAGACGCCCTATATGAACTGGCCGGCAGCGATGAGCGAATCCTCGCCCTTGTGGCAGACAACGGCGCTATTGTCTATGACAAGTTCAGGGCAGCCTACCCCGCGCGGTTTATCAATTTTGGCATTGCCGAGGCCAATATGGTCAGCGTTGCGGCGGGGCTTGCCTCGTGCGGCAAGGTGCCGTTTGCCTATACGATAGCAAGTTTTTTGACGATGCGGGCGTTTGAGCAGATCAGAAACGACGTGTGTATGCAGCGCATGAACGTAAAGCTGGTGGGGATTGGGTCGGGGTTTGTATACAGCAATCTGGGGCCGACACATCACGCCACAATAGATATGTCGATAATGAGACCGCTGCCCGGCATGACGGTGTTTTCACCGTGCGGCCCCCTTGAATCGAAAAAGATAACCAAAGAGGCCGCCAGAATCGATGGACCGGTCTACATACGCCTCTCTGTAGGCGGTTCGCCAGAGATATATGAATCTGACTATGAATTTGAGATGGGCAGAGGCGTAACACTAAGAGACGGCGGCGACGCGGCGATATTCACAACCGGCAGCATAACAGCTGAGGTGATGAAGGCACACGCCGAACTGCAAGCACGGGGGATTCATGCGCGGGTTATAAATATTCACACCATTAAACCAATTGATGAGGAAATAATAATAGAGGGAGCCGAAAATACAGGCGCGGTTATCACCGTAGAAGAACACAGCATAATAGGAGGACTGGGCAGCGCCGTAGCTGAGGTTTTAGCAGAGCACGGCATCAGAACAAAGTTTAAGCGCATTGGTCTGAACGGGGTTTTCGCCGAAGGCTACGGGACATATGACGATGTGAAGGCATTAAATGGACTTTCGGCAGGCGATATAGTCAGGGAAACAGTTGGCTGCCTAAACAGAAAATAGCGTAAAACTATCAGAGTATATCCTCTATTGGCTTATTTTAATATGAAATTGCCGGATCAGTCAAAATATATAAACTCATAATCTCCGGTGTATCCAAATTCATTATATATCCAGATCCACTCCCTCGTCTTATAAAACGATTCGCAGGTGAGCGCCCAACATTGTAAATTAAACAGCTGTTCTTCGCTGTCATAACTTTCAACCGCTACATATTTATTTTTGCCTACGCGTTCAATCTCTCTCAGTGCATTCTTTAACGCATAAACAGGCAGATTGTGAAGCGTGGTTATGGAAATAACAAGGTCAAATTCTCTATCGCCGTAAGGATATGGCACAGCGGCATTGTGAATGCTGAGGCAGGGTCTTATCTCCTCTTTCGCGTTGTCTATGGCGTATTGCGATATGTCAAACCCCGTTACAGTACACTCCGGCAGCAGCTGCTTAAACTCGTACAAAAGAAAGCCCTTGCCGCAGCCCACGTCAAGGATTTGAGCGTTATCAGGAAGATTATAGGTCTTAATCAGCGCTGCCGCCACCTGCCGCCATCTGCCGTCATACCTGTAGCCGCCATAGCCGTAGCGCCTGTGGCCATCCCAAAAATCCCTGTCATAGCGCCGCGCGACTTTCATACACGACACCTTGTCGTCTGTCATTCTTGCCAGATAGTCCCGCACTGTCTTCGTATGAAGCGGCGTTATGATATCTAAGAGCCTGCCCATTGTGCTTGATTATATATTATCTGTTCGAGCACTGTCTATGCGGCACGCCCTATGATATAATAATCACATCGGAGACGCGTCATGCTGGATATAATACGAACAATTTCGGGAAAAATGTCCGCTAAACCTGTACGGGGAGTCATCATCGGACTTTGTGCGGGGGGTGTAGCACTGATTCTGGGGATGTTTCAGTTTGCGGACCACCTTGAGCTATACACCCTTGACCTGAGATACAGGCTGCGTCCACCTATCAAGACCCTGCCGAGTTTGGGTTATATAGATTTCGACGATGAGTCGCTTCGAGAGTTTGGGCAGTGGCCGTGGCCGCGCCTCAGACATGCTAACCTTGTTAATACGCTTGGGTTTTATAACGCAAAGGCCGCTGCCTTCGACGTGTTTTTTGTGGAGAGGGAAAACACGGCCTTCTACCCGGCTGCCCTAAGAAATATGCTTCACAGCCCCCCAGAGAAATTCCTCCCCGCCCTCGATGATTCTTTTAGAAACTATGACGAGGAATTTGCGGCGGCGATGAACAGATATGGCAATATCTATCTGAGCTACTACACACTGAGGGCGTCGAACGCCGGCGGCATTGACCACAGCGCGCCTCACTCCCCCGCATTAAGTCTGCTTATGAAGACATTCCAACCTATACCCAAAGGCCTCGATACAAATGCCTTGTTCTCCGACACACGCATTGACCCGCCGCTTGAGGAATTCATCGAAGCGGCAAAAGGCGCCGGCTACGCCATGCCTGACCTCGACAGCGACGCCATCATCAGACACTATACGCTCCTGCGCCGTTACGGCAACTCTCTGACCTACCCTGTCGTACTAACGATGCTCTCAAACATTATGGACTTCAAGCCGCAGGAGATGCGCATTGTCCCGGGGGATTACATTACACTTAAAAATGCCCTGATATACGGCTCTAAAAAACGCCAGGACGTTAATATCCCCATAGACTCCCACTGCCAGATGCCCTTAAACTGGGCTGGCAAATTTCACGAGACCTATACACACATCCCCTATGACACAGTATCATACTTCTCAGCCGTAATCAGGGCAAAACAGGTCGCCTCAAAATATGCTGGAATAAGTTACACTGAGCTGCGAGGCAGCATATACTCAACCCTGATGGAGGACGCCCTCGTTCCAGAAGTCAAGGCCAGCGCCATAGCCGCCGAGATTGCAGCCGCCCTATTCGTCTCTAAATATCTCGAAGCGGGGATGGCTGAGGAGGAAATTCACCGGCAATTGAAACCGTATATAGACGAGGCAATTGCCAATAGGATCTATACGATTGTAACGCTCTGCCTTCAAACCGAAAAGGCATTAAGTGAACACAGCCCTGTCAGCCCCCCAGCAATAAGTCATCCTCTTGCGGCACAGATTGCCGAGGCACGCAAAAATATGATCTGGTTTTTCAATAAAGGACGTCTCAGCGATGCCTACCCGTATTATTTCCCCGAGGCGCCGTCACTTATTAAACAGGGGAAGAGGGTTACATTGTCCCCCGTAGATATGGAAGGCATGATATTTATGATTGGCCTGACGGCAACAAACTCTATTGACCTAAACCCCACTCCATATGAGCCGGCAGCCCCGATGGTGTCATTCCATCTTAACGCCATCAATTCCATACTGACAGGGCAATTCCTCTACAGCATCCCCGCAGCGTTGAGTTATGCCATTACCTTGGGCTTGGCCGTAGTGATAGCATTAACGGGCATCATGTCAGGAGTTGTTATCACATCTTTTATAACGGCTGCGGCTGTGGCCGCTTACACATTTCATACGTTTAGGGTCTGGATTGTAAAAGGATACAGAATTGATTTGGTAGTGCCGCTTTTGGGTATGGCAATTTCGTATGTGACCGTTCTTGTGGTTCAATTTGTGAGGACGTTTTTAGAAAGAAAAAAGCTCAGGTCGATATTTGCTCAAATGGTGTCTCCATCGGTACTAAAGGCAATGGAGGCAAACCCCGACAGTTTCTCCCTGACGGGAGTGCGTAAGGCCGCCGCGGTGTTCTTTTCAGCCCTTAATGGTATGAACGAGGCCATAAGAAATGTATCTCCGGATGAACTGCCCGGTCTTCTCAGCATATATCTGTCCCCTAACAGCGAGATAATCATGCACTACGGCGGATATATAGATAAATACGAGGGGCATGTCATCATGGCGGACTTTGGAGTCCCGATAGACGACGAACTATCTGCGGCAAGGTGTGCATTCAGCGCCATCGAGCAGAGACTTGACTTTGGGGCGTTCAAGTTTTACGCCGAGGCCGCATACAGTCTTTCAGTCAGCGTCTCTATGGGGTTTAACTACGGTTATGTCTCAGCCGGGAATATGGGGTCAGAGGGGAAATTTCAATACACAGTCATGGGAGACCCCGTCAATGTGGCCGCACGGTTTATGGCGGCAAATCTCATCTACAATTCAGACTATGCCATTACGGGGCAGGACGCCGTGCTAGTCATATCGGAATTCGTCCACCTTCGCCTGCTCGACAAACTCCTCTTAAAGGGAAAGACAAGGCCTCTGACAATTTATGAGTGCCTCGGTTGGCAGCCGGAGGCATACCTAAAACTCAACGCTGGCAAACCCGTACCGGCGCACATAAAAGCCCTCTGGATGAGGTGCCCTACTGGCAAGATATTGGGCTATCTGCATCTGTGGGATACCATACAAAAAAAGACCGCCCACCCGCTTGCAAAAACTATATGGCGATTTTTCGACGAATCCCTCCCAGTTGTGCAGCCGCTGCTCATAAACAAATGGAAGGGCGAGGCCATCATCTTCCACAGACATATTACAGCATTTAAACATAAGTTAAAGGAAGCACATGGACAAGTGTTTAGCGGCCTTGACTTTGCGGACAAAGAAATGGCGACCAAACTCCCGAAGTTTCTCAGCATAAGGCAAGAGGAGATAACAAGGGTCATAGAAATGCTCGATGCCCCCTCGCTGCCTCTTGATAGAAATCTTAGAGATGAGCTATTGTCAGCGTCCAGGTCACTCTTAAATAAGTGTAAAATGCTCCTTTCACGCCTTAGTAAGGAGCGCTTTAATGACAAGTACATTGGCAGAACTACAGAAGTCTTGCGCGGCTTCATAACCAATAAAGAGCTTGCAAACGAACACCGCCTTAATGCACTTATTGCCGACGGGCAGCGCCTCTACGTGGCAATGGTCGAGGAGTTTTATAAAAAACTGGCTGGCAGCCCCGCCCCCTGGCATGAGATGATGTCCATGGCCTGTGCCCCCACAGAGGCAGAACTGGGCAGTGCTAGACACTTCGAAGAGGCGTTGAATCTCTACTGGGGCCGTCACTGGGACATGGCCATCGAGGCATTTCAAAAGGCGCTGAAGCTCATGCCTCACGACACCCCTGCCCAGTCTTTTATTAACCGTATAGAGTTATATAAGAAATCCCCTCCATCGCAGCTGTGGCAGGGAGAATTCATTCAGACTAATAAATGATCTATAAACTCTGGAATAAACTAATTACGACAAAGACCATTACAACGCTATTGGCAGCCATTGCCATTGGGACAACTGTATCGCTGCTAACAATAGCCCTCAGCGCACTTGGGGCGTTTAACAGCATTGACAAGACCGTTATCACTGCCGAATTCCAAAATAGACCGCCGCTTAAAACAGACTCGGCCATTGTCAGCATAGATATAGACGACAACTCCATTGCGGCACTTGGACGCTGGCCATGGCCTCTTTACAGACATAAGGCGCTCATAGACTTGTTGAAACTCTACAAGGGCCGTTGCATTATATTCACAGATATTGACATATCAAACGCTGCCAAAAACTCATTGGAAGAGGGCGAGGCGTGGATACTTAAAGACATGATTAAAGAGGCCGTGCTCGGCGGCAGCAATTCAAAGGCCACAGCATTAATTGACGGCGTAGAAAGTGGCAGCGCTGGCTTTTATAACTCGCTCAAGGCATTTGGACAGGTCTATTATACGATTAAATTCGCAATGCCCTCCCCAATATTCACTCCTAAGACAGCCTCAGCGTCCTCTGGCACTGCCCTGACGCTGTTAAATAATAGAATCGCCATCCCTAACACTGCACACACAATCCCAGAGGCAGCCCAAGTCATCCTGCCGCCTGAGGGAATTTTAGATACAATCAAAGGCGGCGGCTCTAACATCATAGTTATGGACAAGCAGGGGGTTGTGCTAAAGTACCCGCTGGTTACACAATATAACGGCACGCTCTATCCATCGTTAGCGCTTAATGCGGCAGTAAGACTGACAAACGCTGACAATGTTTCAATTACGCCGGGTAAATTCGCAGTGTTTGACTCCCCAAAGGCTGGTCGGGTTGAAATCCCAATAGATAGACAAGGACAGATTGTCATTAACTGGGCAGGCAGATACACTGATACATTTCGGCATATTCCATGGAGTGCCGCGGCGTCTTTTATAGTCCATCAGGAGGCAAAAAATGAACTGAGAAAATATGATTTAAAGACAATGTCTGACCCATCTTCTGCCCTTGCCGGCATCAGGAAAGAGCTGAAAAAACACCGCTACGCCCCGTTAGACCAAAGTGAACTTGCCGCTGCAATCGTATATAATTCAACTCTGATAGAAAATCGTCTGCTCTCTACCGGTTGCACCGCCAAAGCGGTCATAGACGCCTTTGGATTACCGCGGGAATGGATGAAAATTGCCAATCAAATCAAGTTTAACAACTACCTGCTACAAAAATATGATGAGACCGAAAGGCCTCCGCTCTATGATGAGGCAGTAAAGGAGCTTGGCATTACACCGGCTGAGGCGGCAGATGCCCGGCTTGCTGAGTCCTACGAATTGATAATGTTTCATCTTGAAAATGAGACTATACCGTTAGTAAGACCCCTCTATTTTAACGACACCCCCATGATATTAAAAGACAAGATAGTCTTTTTCGGGCTTACGGCAACTGGCCTTATATCACAAAATCCAACCCCGTTTGACGGGCGGCACCCCATGCTTGACCTTCCTATGAATGTGCTCAACTCCATACTGACCGGGCAATATCTCAGGCAACTTCCGCAGCCTCTGCTTTACGCTATAATATTTGCCCTTTCATATGGTATCGCTATGGTTGTACTTGCAGCCTCTCCGCTTTTGGGTGGTGCTGGGGCAGCGTTTGCGGCAGCCCTATATGCGGCGATTGCCTGGCATTTATTTAAGTCCCGCGGAATTGTAATGCCAGTGTCTCAGCCGCTGTTTGCCATCGCTGCTGCGTATATCAGCGGCGTTATTTACAGATACTTAAAGGACAACAGGGAGCGCAGGAGGTTCAGACAGATGTTTAGCGCGATGGTATCTCCGGAGGTATTAAAAATCATCGAGAAGACCCGTGGCAATCTGAACCTCGGAGGTGAAATTAAGTACGCCACAATGTTTTCGTCAGACCTCTCTGGGTTTACGACCATCTCAGAGGGTGTCACTCCACCAGAACTTGCCGATATTTTAAATATATATCTGACCCCGATGAGCAATATTATAATGTGCTATGACGGCTATGTGGACAAGTATGAAGGAGACGCGATAAAGGCAGACTTCGGCATTCCACTGAGTGACGAAGGACACGCGTGGAAGGCCTGCTGGGCCGCACTCTATCAGCAGGAGGAACTTATTGCCGTTGCACGCATGATACTGCTTCAGTACGGCGTGCAAATTACCGCCCGAATGGCAGTTAATACGGGAAAGGTGCTGGCAGGCAACATGGGGTCTGAGGGGCATATTCAGTACACGGCCATGGGGCCGGCAGTCACACTAGCCGAAGAGCTTGAACCGGCGAACAAACTCTTTGGCACATGGATTATGATTGGGGCACAGACCTATGAAAAGGCCAAAGACTACATTGTCGCAAGATGCCTGGGAGAGATTAAAACCCATCACGGCACTGAGACTGTATATGAATTAGCTGGCTGGAATGAGGAGAAGTTTCTATCGTACTGGGGCAATAAACCCATACCTGAACTTGTAATAAAGTCGCTTATGAGACTAAGGCCGGAAAAGATTCTTGGACTTAACTACTATTTAAACAATAAACCTCTGACAGACCTGCCTATAGTTGCAGAGATTCGACGTGTATTTTCCGAGCTCTCAGAGCTGTCTATCCAGTACATGCAGATAAAGGATATTATCAACATAATCGCCACAGAGGAAGGCATCGATGAGCTGCGAAAGCGGCTGAGGCACTACAGGGAAATCTATGAAGAGGAAGAAACACCGCCCGTGATTTCTCAGGAGATAGAGGATCTGCATAGAAAAATGGCAGATGAGTTCGTACCGTATAAGGCAGTAATCCTCAATTGGATTATAACCCTGAAAATTCACATGGCGCATATCTCCTCACTCACCGGCAAAGTGGAAAAGGCCGAGACTGAGGCCCTTTATGCCCTTGCGGACAGACTTGAAAAGGCCGTTGCAACAATCAATAAGAGGATATATTGTGCCGATGACGAAACTGCAGAGGCCATTTCTGACAACCTTACAGATCTGTTACTCATAGAGGATGTGCATAGCTCCATGCTTGTGGAGAAACTCGCATATCAGTGTAAGTCAATAGAGCGGCTAATAAGCGACAGGTTAAAAAATCTTACCGATGACCTCAAAAGCGACCCAAGTCATTACCATCGTCTAATTGCGTCAATGTGCACGCTGTCTCGGCAGAGGCTCCGGATGTTCAGGCTGTTTGAAGACGGCCTGAGTTTATTCAAACAACGCCGTTGGGACAGAGCACTCGATGTCTTCAAACAGTGCCTTGAGACATCGCCGCAAGACAGCCCCAGCATTAAATACACAGATGAGATTAAACGACTGAAACTGGCCCCGCCGCCGCAAGACTGGACAGGGGCATGGGATGTCAGCTGATAAGCCAGAGCTATGTGATGACCCGTGTGCCCCACTTCTGAAGCAGCCCAGTAATAAACTCTATGGACTGTCTATGTTCTTCGGTGCCTCTGTTTTGTATTGTCATCGGTTTGCCAAATGTGATATAAACCTTCTTTGATGAGTCAATTTTTCCAAAATCCTTTAGAAACTTACCGGGCTTCCATGCGTCAGACTTAACGGCAACCGGCACAACTGGCACATTGGCCCTCAGGGCAAGCTTTATTCCAATCGTATTATACGCCTTTGGGATAAAATCCACTGTCCTGGTACTCTGCGGGAATATAATCATAGATTTCCCCCCTGCAAGTTTCTTAGCGCCCTCGGTAAGGACAACATTGAGGTCTTCACGGGGATTTATCCTCTTTACGACGACAGAGTCCATGGCATACATTATGTCCTTAAAGACGGGATATTTCAGCAGACCCTCCTTTATGACAAAGGTCATTTCCTTATATGGACAGATAAACCCTGGCAGGACAAACGTCTCAAGTACGCTCATATGATTGGGCATATATATGCAAGGCCCATCGACCCCGCTGACGTTTTCAACACCGTTGACCTCAAAGACTACGCCGCTGCCCTCAAGGGCCTTTAAGATACCAAATGCCGTGGCATGAAAATCATCGTTTTCAAGGCCGTATTTCTTTGCCTTAACACCAAGTTTATAAAGAATATCAATCAGCTTCCTATAAAAACGCAGAGACGGAATCAAGCGCGTGGTACTAACCTTCGGGCTTCTATATGAACCATCTATAATATCTAATCCCTTCATTGACAGCCATTATACCATATGAGGCGAAACTTGTAAAACCGCGGAAAATTAATTATTGAATGCCCAAAACCAAGTGCTCTCTATCCAGAAGATGACCAAACGCAGTAAGGCAGAATGACGCCATAAGGACATTTACGGTAAAAGATATTCCCCATTTGAGGATGACATTGCTGAAATGGTCATCTCAAAAGTTCGCTTGAGTAGTAACCGCACCAAAAACAACCTTGCCCCTGCTCCAGCTGATAGTTCGTACATCTGTCCTGAGGAATGAGCAACCCCACTTCTTTACAGTAAATATTGAAGGTTTCGGTGAACAGAGCGCTGACTGTCATATGATTACCCTCCTTAGTTATATAATCGTCAGTTCCCATGGTAATAAATAGGGATGCAAGATTCACGCCAATGCAGGCATTATCAAAATAAATAATAATCACATGAAATTAAGCAGTTATTAGTAGGCACGTCAAAGCTCAACTATCTGTAAAATGTAAACAGTGCGTATGAATTGCCGTTTTGTGTCAATATCATCACAGATGTTTAACGTATGTACAGATTAAGTGTGTGCGGAAAACGCCCTCTTGAAATTCTTGTATCTCACTATCCAAAAAATATCCTTGAAATGTACTCAACCACTCAGAAACTGGGGTCAGACAATTTCTCAGCTTGCCATTTTCTTCAAAGGGAGGTTATTATTGGACATTGACATTAAGGGCTAATTCGGGGCTGACACAGTGTTGTTAACAGACCCAGAACACCTGAAAATGCTGTCACTAAATCAACCAACGTACAAGTCAAAATACTATTGGCCAGATGAAGATAAAACAATATCAGATTGATGCCTTTGCCAAGCAGGTATTCAAGGGCAATCCTGCCGCAGTTTGCCCGCTTAACCAGTGGCTGGAGGATGAGCTCCTTCAATCCATTGCGCAGGAGAATAATCTCTCTGAGACCGCCTTTTTCGTCCCGAACGAAAATGGGTTTCAACTGCGTTGGTTTACCCCGCTTGCCGAGATTGATCTGTGCGGTCATGCAACACTGGCATCGGCTCATATCATATTTAATATTCTCGGTTACCAGATGGACGTCATCGAGTTTGAAACACGCAGTGGAAAACTCCCTGTTTACCGCAACGGCGCGTTACTATCCATGAACTTTCCAGCAATCCCGTTGAAACCTTGTACACCGCCAGCGGTATTGATTGATGGGCTTGGTCTGCGTCCAATTGAGGTTATGGCTGGTGATGACTACATTGCCGTATTCGAGAAAGAACTGGATGTCCGTGCGTTATCACCTGATATCGCCACGCTGAGAGAATTAGACCTGCGTGGAGTCTGTATAACCGCACAGGGATTGAACGTTGATTTTATCAGCCGTTTCTTTGCCCCAAAGCTCGGCATCCCTGAGGACCCTGTAACTGGCTCGTCACACTGCGAACTTGCTCCTTATTGGGCGTCAAGGCTTGGGAAAACTATGCTGAAGGCATTCCAGGCATCGAGACGCGGCGGTGAGATTGTATGCACTGTTGATGGTGACCGGGTCATTTTAGAGGGAACTGCAGTTACCTTCATGGAAGCGGAAATTGATATAGGGTCATATTATCCAACCGGCCTGTGAATGAGATAAGAAGGATTTGTCCGGAAATAAAAAAAACGGGAAGGCATTGTGCACTTTCCCGCTTTTTTATTAAGAGTATATCAGGGCATTAGCTCTTTTTAATGTACAGCTCCCAGTGCCCCTTGTCTTCAACCTTGACTGAATCAAAACCAAAGCCCTCTTTTTGCGCATATTTAGGGATGGAGTCCTCGGCTGAGGCAGGCGCGTCACACAGCACCTTTAACATCGTGCCGCCTTCCATCTTTTGCAGCTTCTTCTTCGTTAACACCAGTGGATAGGGACACACCCTTCCTAGCACATCCAGAACCTCTGTCGGTTCCTGAGACCTTAGATCGCCCATCGCTTTCTCCTTGTTTTATATTGTTAGATATCCTTCAATAAGAACATGCACTGTAAGAACATGGCACTAAAAGAACATGATATGGTCAGCCGATTCCATTTCACCCATTATCGTGGAAAACGGCACCAGCTCACTTGCCATATCTGCGCCTATGTCCTCGGCGTCCATGATTATCTGCTCCTCAGTCAGACCGT
>JADFXZ010000008.1:0-7961 GCA_015233265.1 Nitrospirota bacterium | reverse complement strand
TCTTCGCAGATAAGCACCTTTATGTCCGTAAGCAGGGCGTTCTTAATGTGAGACTCCAGTGTCGTTACTCCATAGACATCTGAGGCCTTCTGATTTCTTATGCAATTCAACACCCCTGCACCGACAAACGCCAACACCGGCTCGACATTTTCCCCGTCCTCAAGGTGAATCTCTACCGTCTGACTAGCTATCGCATGAGTTAAGGCAAGCCGCGATGTCTCAGACTTGTACGGCATTTTATCCACTATAAAGGCTATTTTCTTTATCGACATTACTCACCTCCTATGTGAAGCACCCTGTCTGCGGAGAAACAGCTGGCAAGGTACCAGTCCATGCTCTTTCTGCCAAGGCTGCCGATTACGTCTTCTTTGTGATACCCGCGAGACTCCGCACACGCCTCACACGCCGTTACATTCATGCCGCCTTCAACCAACGAAGTGATGGTTTTCTCCAGCGATGAGTAGTCCTTAAAAGAACGCTGCCCCTTTTTTGACAGCATTGTGCCGTTTCCTGACAGCCACATATCAACGTCATGGCCTTTCTTTCTTGCAGCCTCTGCCAGCTTCACCGCGAAGTCCAGCGTCATCGACCCGACAAGCGAAGAAAAGCATCCGATGGTTAATTTACCCATTTTTTTTGCCTCCTATAGCCAGATTGTTTTACTGAATTCGTTAAACAGGAGATCGACCAAGCCGTCATAAGTTACTACCGTTACACTTGAGTCGACCTGTGAAGGTTCTATTCCGCGCGCTGCTATGTCCTCAGACAATGCATATACCTTCTGTCCTTTACCGAGAACCGGCGATTTCTGGCCGTTTTCTTTGAGCGCCGAGCAGTACACAGCGTTTTGTACCAGTACCAGATCAAATGACCCTGCGCTTAGTCTGTCAAGGGTATCGTTTGACTTTGTGTGCTCACTTAAAAATACCCCTACTTTCATAAATACACCCCCTTAGTTTACTTGATTTTGTTTATATCCATGGCTCCAATGGTAACTTTGAGTTATAACAATTTTGAGATAAAATTGTCAAGACTAGGTTATAATATTTTAAGATGAATAGCAGATGGAGGCTGAAATGAAAGAAGCAACCGTGGAAAAAAAGTTTTATCCTGACTATTTAGTCGAGATACTCGCAGTGGCACTGGTCATTGGGATGGCAACACTTGTCCTTTCAATGTCATACCCTAAGGAGCTGGGGCGCAGGATTAGTTTCTCCGCACCTTTCAGCCCCAAGCCGGAGTGGTTCTTTCTTTGGTTTTTCGAGATATTGAAATACTTTAAAGGCAACTTTGCATTCATCGGGGCAGTCGTCCTTCCAGCTATTTTTATCGTTACCCTTGTGATGATTCCATTTATAGACTCAGGCGGGCGCGGCAGGATACGAGCAACAGTGGCAATAGGCCTGATTTACTTGTGCTTTATTGTATTTACAATCCTGCCTGCCCTTGACTATTGACATGCTTAAAGGCCAGGTTCAGGTATATACAGGAGACGGCAAGGGCAAGACAACTGCGGCAGTGGGGCTATCAGTGCGGGTGCTTGGCGCCGGGGGCAGCGTGTTTTTCGCCCAGTTCATAAAGGCGCGGCAGTCGTCTGAGTTTGCGGCGCTTGAGTCCTTTGGAGGGCGTTTCTGCCTGAGACGCTTTGGTCGGGGATTTGTCAGGGGCGCCCCCTCAAAAGAAGATATTGACGCGGCACGGGCGGGTCTACATCACACCAGAGAGGCGATGCTATGCCGTTGCTATGACATAGTTGTCCTCGATGAGATAAATGGTGCCGTTAGTGCTGGCCTAATATTGCCAGAGGAAATTATCCAGCTCATCAAAGACCGGCCTGATAATGTCGAACTAGTCTTAACCGGCAGGGGTGCACACGCGGATATTGTCGCCGCCGCAGACCTCGTGACTGAATTGAAGGAAATAAAACACTATTACCACAAGGGGGTAATGGCCAGAAAGGGTATAGAGTACTAGTAGGTGGACACACATATTAAGGAGTTATAGATGACAAAACAGGATATAATCAATTTCAAGAAATGGTTTTCGGATTTCTGCCTGAGCTACCACGTTGACAACATCGAAGACCAGAGAAATATCACGTTAAAGGAAAAGCACACGAAACAGGTATGCGCCAACATGGTGGAAATCGCGCAGGCACACTTAGGCAGTGACAACGAAGTCCTGCTTGCCGAGGCAATTGCCCTGTTTCACGACACGGGGAGGTTTCCCCAGTACGCCAAATACAAGACCTTCAAAGACGCCGTGTCCATTAATCACGGCCTGCTTGGTGCCGAGACACTGCTTAGTCAACAGATCTTAACTAATCTGCCCGCCCAAGAGCAACACCTGATACTCCAGTGCGTCAAATATCACAACGCCTATAAGATACCTCATTCACAGACCGACGAAACCGTAATTTTTCTTAAAATGATACGTGACGCCGACAAGCTCGACATTTGGGAGGTGTTTATAGAGTTGTTTTCGCTTCCGCCGCAAGAGAGGGCATCAGCCGCCACACTTGGCTTCCTGGACACCGCTGGGTATTCAGACAGGCTGATTAAGTGTATCTATGACAATACAATGGGCAATTTAAAAGACGTGAAATCTCTGAACGACTATAAGATACTCCTGCTGAGTTGGATATTCGACATAAACTACGAAAAGAGCTTTAGTTTGATAGGCGGCAGGGACTATATAGCAAGATTCTCCGAGTTTTTGCCGCAAAACGATGAGATTCGACAAATAACGGCTGAACTTGCCACATACGTCAGCAAGATGGCAGGCGCTTAAACAATGCTTCCATAACTCCAATTCACCTGCTTCTCTTGTGACCAGTTTTTGCTGTTAGGATTGGAATCGTGGATTACCTTGCTTACACTTTCGTAAAGCCAGGTCTTTTTACCTTGCGTCCTGTTGCCATATATGGCATGGACATGCGGGGGTTCGTGCCACAATCCCCAGATCAGTTTCGCTGGAATGACAAAAAAAGAGAAGGAAATGGTCTATTAATTTTTCAATTGTTCAAGCCTCATCTGTCATTCCCATATTTTTTCTGTCATTCCCGCAAAAGCGCAATCAAGGAGAGAAAGTCACGGCTGCAAGTTGCTAATGCGTTTGTCCTGCCAAACCAGCTTGCCTGCTTATGTCACCAACCGAACTGCCCGTACTTTGAACTTATCAATAGACCTTCGCCACTGCATACCTTCGACACTGCACATCACGACTTCCTTTTCATAATTCTACCTTATTTGCATGTCCTTTGAATCTGGATATATTCATTTTGGGCGGCTTATTGCATTTTTGCGGTTATAACGTATATACTATGGTTAGTTACGCAACTTTACCCTGTGATATGGCCTGAGCCTGGGGGACAATGTGAAACAAAAAAACGCCGCACTGGTATCAGTGATTTCTAACTCAACCCTTGTGCTATTTAAAATAGCGGCTGGAATTCTTACCGGCAGCGTGAGTATTATCTCTGAGGCTATTCACAGCTCTATTGACCTAGCTGCCGCTGTGATGGCTTTTTTCAGTATAAGGCAGGCTGGCCTGCCTCCTGACTCACGTCACCCCTATGGGCACGGGAAGATAGAAAATTTGAGCGCTCTTGCCGAGGCCATTCTGATAATTGCCGCCGCTGTGTTTATCGTAAGCGAGGCCCTCGATAAAATCAAGACTGGCGTCAAGCTTGCCATGCCCGCTATGGCAATGGCTGTCATGGGTGTGTCAGTTGTAGTGAATTTTTTTGTTTCCCGCTATCTGTTTAAAGTCTCAAAAGAAACTGACTCCCCGGCTTTGGAGGCAGACGCCCAGCACCTCAAGGCAGATATTTACAGCTCTGCCGCCGTATTGTCGGCTATAGTTTTAGTTGCAATCACGGGACGCCATATTATTGACCCCATCGCCGCCGTCATTATTTCGATATTAATCTTTTATGAGGGCATTATGATTGTAAAGAAATCCATAGGCTCTCTGCTGGATACCTCACTTCCAGATGACGAAGTCGAAGATATAAAGAATATTCTCGACTCGGAATCGAGAAATATTAAAGACTACCATGAGCTGCGAACCAGAAAGGCAGGACGGCAACGGCATATTGACCTGCACCTCACCGTGTGCGCTAATGAAACCATTAGCAAAACTCATTCTACTATGGATATAATAGAGCAGAGAATCGCCTCTCGGCTCAACAACTGCACGGTGATAATACACCCTGAACCATGCGGCTTGATGACAGATATGTGTCCCAATGACTGCGTCTGGGACAAGGACAACGGAGGATTAAGGCATGGATAAAAAACTGAGCATTTTGATAGTTATTCATCGGGATATCGCGGTTCGTGACGTAACCAAAGGGACGCTGCGCTACATCGGCTATTCAATCATTAACACTGTAAACGACCCTAAAAATGTCGTCGAATTCCTACTTCGCGAAAAATGTGATTTAATAATCATAGACTACGACTCCATCGAAAACTCAAAGATAGACGTTCTAAGTGCAATCAGGTCTAACCCTGCCCTTGGTAATAAGCGAATTGTCCTGCTCTATAAGGACGACCTTGAGGCCAGTTCACTAAAACAGCTCTATAACGATGGCGTAAGCTCTATCCTAAAATTTCCATTTCAAATGACTGATGTCCAAAAGTCCATAGCCGACGCCACTCGCAGCGAGTCCACGGTGGTGGCCGAGACCTACGCAAAAATAAGACAACTTGATTTCTTTTCCTTTATGACCGACGAAGACATTGTTAAACTCCTCAGAATGAGCAAGCTCAGGCGCTATAAGACAGATGAGTTTATATTTGACGAGGGGGACTCAGGCGACCGCTTTTACGTCATCGTCGACGGTTCAATCTCTATTTATAAGCAGTTGGAGGATGGCAAGATTGAGCGCCTTGCTGAACTAAACCGAGGCGAGTGCTTTGGCGAGATGGCCCTGCTTGAGGACTCCACCCGCTCGGCTCGGGCAGTTGCCAACGAGGACATTATGCTCTTTGAGCTTGACAAGGCCATTATGAACAGCTACGACGACATTATTACGCTGAAATTATATAAGAAATTTGCCTATATATTTAGTGAGCGCCTACGAAGGGCAGACAAGAAAATCAGAGACCTTGCCCTCTATTCATATAAAACACCGGAAGGCCAGGCCAATTGACCAAATCAACCGCCCCGGGTCTGATGACATTTATGCGTCCATCTGAGATCTCTACGATTGTCGATGCCGGGGCGCCTTTGGTCTTGCCGCCATCGATTACCATGTCAATTGAGCCGCTGAAGTAGTCGATGACTGCTTGAGCCTCAGAGGCTGGCGGCTCATTGGCAATATTGGCGCTGGTTGCCGTTATGGGAAACCGGACATGCTTCACAAGCCTGAGGGCAGCTGAATGCCCGGGCACACGCACTGCCACCCTACCCTGCCCACTCACAATAAACGGCGACAGCCCTGGCTTTGCCTTAAAGAGTATTGTCAATGGCCCGGGCCAGTACTTTTCCATTAATGCCAACTCCTCAGGCTCAATCTCCGCAACCAGCCCATCGAGCTGAGTTATGTCAGCCGCTATAAGTGGAAACGGTTTATCTGGCGGTCTTCTTTTTAAGTCCCAGAGCCGCCTGAGCGCGTCACTGCCATTTATGGCACCGCCTGCGGTTACACCAAGTCCATAGAATGTCTCAGTAGGATAGGCAATTATCTTACCAGCATTGAGATATTCTAAGGCGGTGTCAAATATGACCTGCTCCGGGGTTTCAGATAGTCTTAATAGCATATATTAACAACTATGGCGGCACAAACAGGTTAAACTTCTATGTCCTGGAGCTTTTTTGCCTCGAAATGTGTCGAGAGTGTCTCGATTATCTCTTCCATATCGCCCTCAAGCACCTGTGTGAGCCTGTGCAGCGTAAGCCCTATCCTGTGGTCAGTGACCCTGTTTTGAGGGAAATTATATGTCCTGATGCGCTCGCTCCTGTCGCCTGAGCCTACCTGGGATTTTCTCGAGTCTGCGCGCAGCCGCTCCTGTTTTTCTATCTCCATGTCGTAGAGTCTTGATCTGAGTACCTTCATTGCCCGAATCTTATTTTTCAGCTGGGAGCGTTCGTCCTGGCACTGGACAGTAACACCGGTAGGGATATGCACAATCCTGATGGCCGAATATGTGGTGTTGACACCTTGCCCGCCCGGGCCTGAGGAGCAAAAGGTATCTACACGCAGATCTTTTTCATCAATCTTGAGATCAATCTCTTCGGCCTCTGGAAGCACGGCCACAGTCGATGCCGACGTGTGTATCCTTCCCGAGGCTTCCGTAATCGGTACGCGCTGAACCCTGTGTACGCCGCTTTCGTATTTGAGCTTGCTATAGGCACCTCGCCCGGCAATTGTGGCGGTCATCTCTCTGTTGCCGCCAATGCCAGTGGGATTGGAGTCAATGACTTCCACCTTCCAGCGCTTAAGCTCAGCATATTTCGAGTACATGCGAAACAGGTCAGTGACAAACAGCGCAGCCTCTTCGCCGCCCGTGCCTGCACGGATTTCTATAACGACACTTTTTTCGTCACGAGGGTCTTTAGGGACAAGCATGAGCTTGAGAGCTGTCTCGATTACAGGGATTTTGGCCTTTAGCTCATCTATTTCCTCTTTTGCCATCTCGCGCAGTTCCTCGTCTGAGGCATCCTTTATTATCGCCTCAGCGGCCTCTAAGCCAACGAGCATTTTTCTGTAATCCTGAATCTTTGCAATAAGAGGCTCCAAGTCGGCGCTTTCTTTTGAGTATCTGAGATAGTCCTTCTGTGAGGAAAGCACGGCCGGGTCTGAGAGCTTTGCCGTGATCTCTTCGTATTTTTCCTCTATAGCGTTTAGTTTTTCAATCATGACACTTGCTCCGGTCTCACGCCCGGGACAACCTCGGTCAGGGCACGCAGGGCAACCTCTATCTGGGCGTCATCGGGTTCTTTTGTAGTGATGCGTTGAAGCAGGAGACCGGGTTGAATCAGAAATTTTATTATAGGATTGGCGCTTGCCGAAGCCGAATATCTTAATACCTCATAAGACAGGCCGGCAATCATTGGAATCAGCACAACTCTCGATGCAAATTTCCATGAAAATGCCCATTCCTTTGGAATAATAGAAAAAATAAGAATGCTCATTAGCATGACGATAAAGAGAAAACTCGTGCCACATCGCGGGTGATGGGTGCCAAATTTCTTAATGCTTGACAGTTGCATATCCGTCCCGGCCTCAAAGGCAAATATCACTTTATGCTCAGCCCCATGATATTCAAAAATCCTTCTCATATCCTTCCATAAACTAATCACAAAGATATACACGACAAAAAACCCCACCCTTAGTATGCCGTCAGCGATATTAAAAAGAAAAGAACTCTCGGCAACCGGCCTGACCATGAGGCCAATCAGCTTTGTCAGATATAGCGGCAAAAACAAGAAAATCCCAATACCCATGACAAATGCAAAGGCCATCGTCAGGGTAATAGTTGCCGAGGACATGGGTTTTTCCTCTTCCTCGTCAATAGCCTTTGAGGCGGAGTAGTTAATTGCCTTAACCCCCAGGGCAAGCGACTGATAGAGCGCATAGACACCTCTGATAAAGGGGAGCTTAAGCGCCTTTGGCATAGGACGCAGCTGCTCCTTTTTAACGTGAATGACGCCCTTTTGGTCCCTGACGGCAACAGACCACAAGTCCTTTGACTTCATCATCACGCCTTCGATGACGGCCTGCCCGCCTACTTTGATGTCCGGAGCTACTTCTTTATCCCTGCATATTTCTTTTTAAACTTCTCTACGCGGCCCTCGGCGTCAACTATCTTTTGTTTACCGGTGTAAAACGGGTGGCACTTCGAGCAAATATCAACACTAATGGCTGGCTTTGTGGACTTGGTCTCAAACACTACACCGCAGGCGCATGACGCCTTAGAATCATTGTACTTAGGGTGAATTCCTTCTTTCAA
>JADFXZ010000217.1 GCA_015233265.1 Nitrospirota bacterium | reverse complement strand
CTGTAACTCCACTATTGATTGCCTCCATCAGGCCTTCGTCCTTATAATAGTAGACACCGGGCAGCATAAACAAAATGTGGACGCCTGTTGAGACCTCGGCACCGCGATTGTACAGGACGGCGATATTGTCACTCTTGCAGTCAACAATCTCCACACCGGTTGTGGCGGCAAGCACAACATCTTTGACGTCGTCGTCGTTTGAAACAATGATTATCTCGACATCCGTGTGCCGGCAGTTCCACGAGATAGAGTTAAGCGTTGCCATTAAGGCAACTGAGTCCTTGCCAGATGGGATGACGATACTTATTCTGTTATTAATTGGAGGGTTTTTCAGTTCTATCCTGACAGAGGAGTCGCGTCCGCTGAGTCCGGCGTCTTTGGTTTCAAAGATAAAGGATATGACATCCAGCGCCCGCCCGATAGATTTTCCATCGAGACGGTAGAAGACGCGCTCGACGAATTTGTCAGCTGTTTCTTTTATTTCACCGGGAATGCCGTGAGTAATCGTGTTAAACAGGGCTTCCCAGTTGCCCAGCGGGGAGACGGATTGAGCCACGCCAATGTCCTTGTAGTACTCTTCTCCGTTGATAATATTATAAAGATCAAATAGCGGCTTTTTGTATGCAAGTGCCTCAACGCCAAGCGTAGTCTTACCCATGACAACACAGTAGTCCGCAACGGCGAGAATCTTATACGGGTCATAACTAAAGACAACAACAGAGCCGGGCAGCAGTTCCTCGATTGTCTTTTTAATCTCCAAAAAGGCGGTGTAGGTGACCTGAGGGTGCCACTTAAAGACGCAGATTAAATCAGGGCGTTTAAGCCCCTTAAGCATCTGTGCCCACAGAGTGCGCTCAGTGGCGGCGCCCCAGTGGGTATTGGGCATGAAGGCGATAACTTTTTTATCCATCGGGATATTTAATTCTTTTTTAATACTTTTTATCATCGAGGGAAGCGTAAATTTTTTGATAGCGTCGTCGATATGCGTATTGCCGATTACTATAAGTTTGTGAAATGAGCATTTATGGGCGAGCAGGGTATCTCTGGTCTGAGCGCCCCAGATGAGATTGGTCATGGAGTATTCGGCATGGGTGGAGAAATTAAGCATGGGGTTATAGTAGTCGCCCTCTTGGAGGGTGATGTAGGCGATATCGTGTTTTTTAGCTAAATGACCGATTTGTTTACCCCAGGGGTTCATCTCGTGGAGAGTGAGAAACATATCTGGCTTTTCGTGATTGATGAGGGCCTCGAGACAGAAATAATCTTCGACGTTTCTGATAAGAGAGCGGTGCTGCTGGAACAGTGACCAGTGCCTGAAGCCGTGCCATGAGAAATTGACCTTTGTCCATTCTTGCAGGAGCTGATTAGTCGCGGCCTTAATCTTAGAATTGGTGTCCTTGTTGGCGTATTCGATAAGGAACTTACATTTAAAGCCGTTTCGCAAGACAT
This sequence comes from Nitrospirota bacterium, assembly GCA_015233265.1. Classification (GTDB taxonomy): domain Bacteria; phylum Nitrospirota; class Thermodesulfovibrionia; order Thermodesulfovibrionales; family Magnetobacteriaceae; genus Magnetominusculus. Next base: position 2,372 of record JADFXZ010000217.1, on the reverse strand, counting down.
CGCCTTCGTAGGGATAATCGACAAGTGTGGTAAAGAACAGGATTTCTGCCCCATGTTTACGAGCCTCACCGGCGATAGGGAAAAGAAACCTGCCATGATGGGGCAGGGCATTAAACACAGCGATCTTTTTACCTTTAAGTTTCATCAGCTCTCCATAACGGCCAGAAATCAGCCAGTTCATCACATAGACGTACAGGGGCTATTATAGCCGATTAGGTGCAGAGGACGCAATCTGCAAATCCGGCTGTCGGTAGCCTCCGCACAAGCGCCTTTGCCACTACCTGCGGCGAATATTTGGGGGTTATGCGGCACAACTTAAAATATATAGGTTTGGGTAGGGCGCTTACATCTTTTGGGCGTCTTTCAATCGTGGCAGCTTTGCGTCTTTGTCTGATACCAACGGAGCAGTCACATCCCAGTTAATATTAATGTCGGGGTCGTTCCAGATTATCCCCCTGTCGTCTTTTGGCGAATACTCATCCGTACACTTATACACAACCTCGACTGTGTCGCTCAAGACAACAAAGCCGTGGGCAAATCCGGGCGGTACGTATAGCATCTTATGGTTTTCTCCGGTTAACACCGCACTGACCCAGCGTCCAAATGTCTTAGAACCGGCACGTATATCAACGGCCACGTCAAGTATCTCACCCCTTTGGCACAGGACAAGTTTCCCCTGCGCCTTCGGGTACATCTGATAGTGAAGCCCCCTCAGGACATGCTTAGAGGATTTCGAGAAATTATCCTGCACAAAGCGTTCTTTTATCCCAAAGGCGGCAAAATCGGAATACTTATACAGCTCCTTAAAAAAACCCCTGTCATCAGGAAACACCCGCGGCGTTACTAACACTACATCGGGAATGCCCAGCCGTTCAAACTCAAAAGGCATCTGTTTTTCTCTCCTTTTAGTTATACTTGACTGGTATTATAGCAATACGGGCACTAAATTGTATGTAAAAAAATGCGGGAAACTATTATAATAATAAGCAGATGGAGCGAATACCAGAACAGGATCTGATGATTAACGAGGCCAATGCCCGGGCGTATGCGGAGGCTGATTTCAGCGAGGCACACGACGCCTTTGTGGCAGACTATCGTGCTGTGTTTGGCGATGACAACGAGGAGCGATTTGTGCTGGACTTTGGGTGCGGCCCCTGTGACGTTGTGATACGCCTTTGCAGGAGTTTCCCACGGTGGCGGGTGCATGGCGTTGACGGTTCACTTGCGATGCTGCAACAGGCGCGCAGGGCGCTTGATAAGATACCGGAGATCGCCTGGCGCGTGGAGCTGATTCATGGAGTCTTTGGGGGCTTGCAGGGGGCCGCGCTGCCGCGGCAGACATATGATGTAATTGTAAGCAACAGCCTCCTGCATCATCTGCACGATGCCAGCGTCATGTGGGAGACCATCTGGCGATACGCCGCCTATAAGACTCGCATATACATTGTTGACTTACTCAGGCCGATTAGCACTGCCGGGGCCAGACAGATTGTGCAGCGGTATGCGGCAGGTGAGCCTGATATACTAAAACAGGATTTTTATAATTCCCTGCTTGCCGCCTATACATTAGATGAGATTGTCTGGCAGCTGCATCGAGCTGGGCTTGGCTACTTTAGCGTCAGGCAAATAAGTGTCTGCCACGCGGCTATATCGGCAGAGATGACTCACAGGTGATTGCTGCAAGGGGCCTCGAATTTCACAAGATACTCGATATGGCCGCAGGCTTTGCCGCAACTGGCGGTGGAGCTGCGCTTATAGCCGAGTCTGCCCCAATTTCCGACATTGACGTGATTCGCGGCGAAATAGACCATGTATCGCAGTGGAGGGCGCTCTTTGCTGACAATAAACGACCCATTATCGAGTCGTTTAACGATATGCTGCCGCTATTTGACGCACTGCGCCCGGCCGGGGCAGTGCTCGACCCGCTTGAGCTGCGGGAGTTCATTTGGCTATTTGAGTCGGCGTTGACTCTGAGGCGTCTTGCCTCAGAGAAAAACTGCCCCAATATAGTTGCTGTCACCTCTCAAATCACCGGACATGCCCCTTTGAAGCGGGCACTCGTTAAATCCATCGACTCAGACGGGCGCATTACCGATGAGGCATCGCCTGAGCTGTTTGCTATTAGAAAAAAGCTTGCCGCCTGCGAACAGCGCGTAAAACATATACTTGAGAAACTCCTCAAAAGACATACCCTTGAGCCTCACATTCAGGATGATTTTCTAACTATAAGAAATGGCCGCTGGGTCATCCCCGTCCGGAGAGACTCGCGGGGGCAAATCCCCGGCGTCGTTCACGATATTTCAAAGACCGGCGAGACACTCTTCACTGAGCCATATGAAACCCAGCCCGTGGGAAACGAGATAGACTCACTG
>JADFXZ010000216.1 GCA_015233265.1 Nitrospirota bacterium | reverse complement strand
GAGATAGTCGGGTTAGGGGCGACGAGAAAGACGGTTGTCACAGGGGTGGAGATGTTCAGAAAGCTGCTTGATGAGGGAAGGGCAGGAGACAACATCGGTGCGTTATTAAGAGGTGTGGGTAAGGAAGAGGTAGAGCGCGGGCAGGTGTTGGCAAAGCCCGGGAGCATAACGCCGCATACGAAGTTCAAGGCGGAGGCCTATGTGCTGACAAAGGAAGAGGGCGGAAGGCATACGCCGTTTTTCAAGGGATACAGGCCGCAGTTTTATTTCAGGACAACGGACGTAACGGGAGTGGTGGAGTTGCCTGAAGGAGTGGAGATGGTGATGCCCGGAGATAACATAAGTGTGAAGATAGAATTAATAGGACCGATAGCGATGGAGAAAGAGCTGCGCTTTGCAATCAGAGAAGGCGGCAGAACAGTTGGAGCCGGCGTCGTTACGGAAGTGTTGGAGTAGGACTTTGAACGATAAAATACGAATCAAATTGAGGGCATACGATCACAGACTGCTGGATCAGTCAGTGAAGGAGATAGTGGATACGGTGCACAGGACTGGGGCAAGGATAGCAGGGCCGGTGCCGTTGCCGACGCACATACAGAAGTTTACAGTGTTGCGATCACCGCATGTCGATAAGAAATCGAGAGAGCAGTTTGAGATAAGGACGCACAAGCGTCTCATCGACATACACGACCCAACGCAACAGACAGTAGACGCGTTGATGCAGCTTGAGCTGGCGGCGGGTGTGGACGTAGAGATTAAATTATAGGGATTAAGGGAATCAGAAGGAAAAACAATGTCTGAAATAAATAGAAAAACAGGAATAATAGGGAAAAAATTGGGGATGACTCAGGTATTTGCCGAAAATGGCAATGTCTCGGTGGTAACACTGATAGAGGCTGGCCCATGCACAGTGATACAGGTAAAGACGAAAGAGCGTGATGGTTACGCAGCCGTGAAGCTGGGCTTTCAGGAGATTATCAAGACAAAGAGGGTCAATAAGCCGATGAAGGGTATGTTTGACAAGGCGGGGCAAAAGCCACACAGGCTGCTTAGGGAGTTTAGGGTCGGTGCATCTGAGAGCGCCTTGAAGGTCGGCGATATGGTAACGGTTGCCGGATTTGCGGCAGGCGACGTTGTCAAGGTAAGCGGCACAAGCAAAGGTAAAGGGTTTCAGGGCGTTATGAAACGTCATAATTACAGGGGCGGCCCAGGGTCTCACGGTTCGATGTTTAACAGGGCGCCGGGTTCAATCGGTGCAAGTTCGTTTCCTTCGAGGGTATGGAAGAACACCGGGTTGCCGGGACACATGGGGGCAGTGCGCGTTACAGTAAGCAACCTCAGGGTAGTAGATGTAAAACCAGAGCAGAATCTGCTGATAATAAAGGGTGCAGTGCCGGGGCCAACTGGCAACATAGTGGAAATAACAAAATAATGATAAAATATGAGGATAAAGGTTAGAAGGGCGATATGCTGGAGATAGAGATAAAAGATATTAACAACAATGCCGTAGGCAAGTTAGAGTTGCCGGAGGAGATATTCGGGCTCGAGCAGAGAAAGGATATCCTTCACGCAGTGGTAGTCAATTATCTGGCAAACCAGAGACAGGGCACACACGCCACAAAGACCAGAGGTTTAGTAAGAGGGGGCGGCAAGAAGCCGTGGAAGCAAAAACACACAGGCAGGGCCAGGCATGGAAGCTCGAGGTCGCCGCTTTGGAGAGGTGGAGGGACGACATTCGGCCCACAACCGCGCGATTATTCCTATAAGGTTAATAAGAAGCTCAGGAGATTGGCGCTGAGGACGGCATTGTCGGTAAAATTCGCAAGCAATGAAATCGTAGTCGTAGACGATTTGAACCTAGACCGCCCAAAGTCTTCGGATATAATAAAGATACTGGGCAATTTAAACCTGCATCAGCGCAACCGGTATAATAAGATACTGATTGTGATGCCGGAGAAGAATGACAACGTAGTGCTCTCTGCCCGCAACATCGTCGGTGTAGACGTAGTCAGGGCAATGGACTTGAATACATACGATGTGTTAAACCACGACATGGTGCTTATGACAAGCGGCTCGATTACGGCAGTGAAAGGATTAAACGGCGATGAAAGACCTGTACTCGATAATTAAAAGGCCCCTGTTTACTGAAAAGGGCACGTATTTAAAAGAAAGCGGCGGAAAGCTGCTGATAGAAGTAGACAGAGATGCGAACAAGATAGAGATAAAAATGGCCTTCGAGCAGATATTTAAGAAGAAGGTCGATAAGGTATCGACAATGATGCGGCCGTCAAAGTGGAAGAAGTACGGCAAGTTTACTGGAAAGACGCAGGAAAAGAAAAAGGCGATCATAACCCTGAAAAAGGGCGAAACGCTAGACTTTATAGAAGGTGTATAGAGAATGGGAATAATAAGATATAATCCAACGTCACCGGGCAGAAGGTTTCAGACAGTATCGGATTTTGCAAATCTGACAGTGGACAAGCCGTATAAGCCGTTGCTGGCTAAGATGAAAAAAACAGGCGGCAGAAATAACTTGGGCCGGGTAACAGCATGGCATCGCGGAGGCGGGGGCAAGCGGCAATACAGGATAATAGACTTTAAAAGGGATAAGATGGGCATACCGGCAAAGGTAGAGACTATTGAGTATGACCCAAACAGGTCAGCGCGCATAGCGCTCCTGAAGTACGCTGATGGCGAGAGACGCTATATTATTCTGCCAGAAGGGCTTAAAGTTGGCAGTGAGGTAAGCAGCGGCTCAGATTCAGAGATAAAGGTAGGAAACACTCTGCCGCTTAAAGATATACCACTGGGTACGGTAATCCATAACGTGGAGATAAGAAAGGGCCAGGGCGGAAGGCTTGTAAGATGTGCCGGTGCCTCAGCACAGTTGGTGGCTAAAGACCCCAAATACGCTCAGATTAAACTAACGTCATCAGAGGTGCGGCTCATACCGGTAGACTGTATGGCGACGGTTGGGCAGGTCAGTAATGCCGAACACGAGAATATATCCATAGGCAAGGCAGGGCGTAACCGCTGGATGGGTAAAAAGCCGACAGTTCGCGGTGTTGTTATGAACCCAGTAGACCATCCACTTGGTGGTGGCGAAGGAAGGAGTTCTGGCGGAAGGCCGCCATGCAGCCCGTGGGGTAAGCCCGAAGGTGTTAAGACAAGGAAAAATAAGAGGACCGACAAATACATTGTCAGAAGAAGAAAGTAATCAATGGCATGGATAGCGAATAAGAGGTGAGATAAGAGGTGAAAAGATGCCCAGATCAGTAAAAAAAGGTCCGTTTGTAGATGACTGCGTTCTGAGGAAGGTCAAGAAGATGGCGGACTCAGGCGAGAAAAAGATAATTAAGACGTGGTCAAGACGCTCGACCGTGATACCGGATTTTATAGGGATTACGTTTGCGGTGCATAACGGAAAGAAATTCATACCGGTATATGTCTCAGAGAACATGATAGGCCATAAGCTAGGTGAGTTTGCACCGACAAGGATTTTTAAAGGGCATTCTGGAAGTAAAAAAACTACGGCCGTGAAGGGTAAATAACGCTATGGAATCAAAAAAAATAAGTTCAGGGCAAGTAAAATCTAAGGCAATACACAGGTTTGCGCGCATCACGCCGCAGAAGGCGAGAAGGGTAGCCAAGCTGATAGTAGGAAAGGACGCCGCCACAGCCACAGTGATGCTGAAGTTTATGCCGTATAGGGGCGCAAAGTTAGTAGGGAAGGTGCTGAGGTCTGCTATTGCAAACGCCGAGCAAAAAAATGCGGCAGAGCCGGAGAAGATGAAGCTCTTAAGTGTGTTAGTTGACCAGGGTCCGAT
>JADFXZ010000215.1:2192-3839 GCA_015233265.1 Nitrospirota bacterium | reverse complement strand
CGCTATCTTCCCTTTATATAACGATTTTTCCAGTTTTGCACCAGGAACATCCGTTATATATTTCTACTATATGATCCTGTATGTCCCTCGTCGTCATCCCCTTGGCATACATGCTTATTATCTTGTCATCCAGCCCAGATATATCGCTTTGCCTTTTCTTCACTACTACCGGCGTAAATTCTGACTTCCTATCCCTCGGGACTTCAAGACCTATTTCCCCTAACACTGATTTGACTTTCTTTGCGCTATAACCATTCCTTGAATTATCTGTCGCTTTGTTTTCACTATCATATCGCTTATACCCAAGACTCCCTTCCAGCTCCTCTTCTAACATCGTTTCCAAGACCTCTTTCGTCATCTGCCTTATAAACTTGTTTACATCTCCTATCTCTCTCATTTTATTATCTCTTATTATCTCTTTTAACTCTTCCTTCTTAAATACCTTCATTTGCTTACCTCCTTTTTTTATATCCCTATTCTACCATACGGAGGTTTACACAGTTTAGTTTACACTCTCGCACTTTCCTTTTTCTCGATATGAAAATCTTTTGGTATTAAGCCCACGAGAGTTTGAGGTTCTTTGACAACCAAAAGGCTATCCATGTGAAATAGGGGTAAACACAGAATTCGGAAAAAATCGCACGCTAAGGTTTTTCGAGCATACGTAGACGGCACACCGGTTAAATATCTTATGCAATTTGGCCAATTCCCAACATTCGTGTCACCAGCCGCCATTTGATGATTTAAAGTACATTTTGACTATACGGAAAACACTTGTTTTCCGGCATCTCAAATCTGTAGATAAAATTTCTTTTAATTACCCATCAAAAATATGCGGAATACCGTGTCGCTATGCTCTGGCATACGAAAATCTAAGATAAGAGGTTTTCCGTATGCTTATCGGGTATAAGCTGATTTCGTCTGAGTTGAGTGAACACAGTGAGAAATTTTTAACTCCGATTCAGTTACCGCCACAATTTCTCAAATCTTGCCGGATTGGTCGCCGTATAAATCACGGTATGTTGAATATTTCTATGGCCTAAATAGTCCTGAATTAGCCGCGTATCCGCCCCTTGATCGGCAAGGGCAAAGCCACAAGCATGACGGAGCATATGAGGGTGAGACGGCAAGGATAGCTCTGCAAGCTCGCCATAAGAACGAATGGCAAGCCACGCAGTTTTTCTGTTCAATGGTTTGCGCAACGCGCTGATAAAAAAAGCGTCTGTTTCCGGCTTCATCTTAGCACGGATTGAAAGCCACGCCCTGATTGCCTTTAATTCATCCGGTCGTAACGGGTGTGTAGTGGAAAGCCCTTGTTTAAGCCTCTCCACATGAAGGATACGACTTTCAATGTCTACCTGTGACAGCGTAAGGCCGCAAGCCTCTGATACACGCAATCCGTGACGATACATGAGAAGTAAAAGGCAACGGTCGCGGGCTTCGTGTCGGCTGCCTTTGGTGGCCGCTAAAAGTTTTTCAACCTCAAGGCCGGTTAAGTGCTTACGTTCGGTCATTGTTTAGCACTTCCTATCTGTCGCTAATGCTAGCTGCCGGATTCATCATGCTGGATAAAATACGCATCAAGATCACGGGCTCCATGCATGACATGAACAATATACAAATGGCTTCGCGGCCCGTCTTCGTCAT
>JADFXZ010000215.1:535-2176 GCA_015233265.1 Nitrospirota bacterium | reverse complement strand
AAAAAGATCACGTAGCTGCCAAAGGTGATGCTGCGGTAATTAAGCCCGATTTCTGGCCGCACACGGCCTATCAGACTTGGCAGTTTTGCAATTTGTTCGCAATAATCCATCAACTTGCCAATAAATTTTCTGGAAATGGCAGAGCTGGTACTTTCGCGCTCAATGTAAGCGCCTATATCGGCCATATCTTGAATGGCTGTTTCAAGATAAACAAGACGAGGCATCTAATGGGTGGGCGTTTGGTGAAGGCTATCAAGACGTTCGTTCACCATTCGTCGCGCTTCCTCCGGTGTAAAATAGCCTCCTTTCAATTCGGCGGCTTCTATTTCAGCGCGAAGTCTTGATATTTTAGCATGATTGATCGCATAGCGGACGGCATCTTCTGCCGTAGGAAAATGTCCGGCATCAAGCTCAGCCTCTACCCACTGGGCGGCATCAGGTGTTAATTCGACTTTCACAACGGCACCTCCTTTTACATGAGATATATTATCGTATCATAAAGAGCAAAGCGAAACCAAGCCAAACGCAAAAAACTGGCAAGGTGTTTGCGGTCGGTCACTTCAAAAACTCATCCGCTTACTATCCCTTGTTATGATGCTGGTTAGCTCGCCGTTCAACATAAGAGCGCAAAACGGCGTTGATAAGGGATTGATAGCCTCTGCCGGTCTTACGAAAGTAGTCAAGTATGTCCTTGTCAATTCGCATGTTCAGAACGGACTTAGGATGCGGCAACTCGACTGTGACATTATCCCAATCCATGACCATTTCAGCCTCATCAGAATCAGAGGCAACACAGGCTTCGATCTCTGCCTGTGTCATGCTGGCGGCCTTATCCCAGTCGGAAAGCGTCCCTTCACGCTCGACCAGCTTGCTCAATTCCTTATCCGTGTACTTGACGATATGCTCTTTCCTTGCCATAACGCGACCTCCTGAAAGATATTATACGGCGGCGATTTTCACGCCACGTCCACACAACCGTGTAAAACTTCTCGCCAATAATGGCGATAGAAGCAAAACTGGACTCTGTATTTTTGAAGGCTGGCACATGAATCACCTTTCGACCGTCAAACGTCAGCCGCGCATTCCGAAAGTCGAGGCGATGTTTATTAAGGTTCTTTTGCCGTTTTGCTTCATCCCACTCAAACACAGCATATTATAGACAATTTGTCTATACATTTCAAGTTGGCATGGGGTGAAAACAGTGACCTCAATCATTTTGTCTAGTTTTGGCCTTACCGGCCTATAGGAAATATGCGGGTTTACAGACATTCACAAGAGGGAACATAGACAAAATGGTACATTTTGTCTATTATTTACGTATGCGGTTGTAAGAGCAATGTGTCTATGTCTTCCACTATACAAAAGCAATTTCCCCTGTCAGCACCATCAATATTTCTTATAAGATGCTGGGCTGGATAAACTGCTACAGCCGGAGCTGTTACAGGCTTTCATACGATAATAATAAGTCGAATTTTTGGATAAACCCGTATGACTATACACGGTGCTGCTAGTAGGAGGGAACTGGTTACTGGATTCTGTCACCGAGTTACTAGTACCCCAGTATATCTGGTAGCTGGTGGCATTGCTTACACTACTCCAAGTCAGACTGAAGCCACCACTTATTGGGGAAATCGTAGGACT
>JADFXZ010000215.1:0-525 GCA_015233265.1 Nitrospirota bacterium | reverse complement strand
AGCTGGTCGAGCGTGAAGGAATAGGCACAGGAGCCGCCGCTTGGTTTATCGTAAATGTCTGACCGGCAATGGTCATCGTGCCTTGACGTGTGCTGGTGCTGGTATTGGCCGCAACAGAGTATGACACACTACCGTTGCCGTTACCGCCGCCTGATGTTTTGGTTATCCAGTTTACATTGCTGGCAGCTGTCCACGAGCAAGAGCTGTTGGAAGCGTTTACGCTTACGCTACCTGAACCACCACCATATGCTATAGAATTATTGGTTTGCGACAGAGAGTAAGTACAAGGGGCAAAACTAGCCACTACCGTACAGTCAGCTGTTATAGCAGCTGTCGTGTAAGTATTATTTGACAGCGTACCGCTACAAGTGCCGCCTACAGAAGTGGTGTAACCAGAGTTTGGCGCTACTGTAAAAGACGTCTTACTACCGGATATAACCGTCTGAACTGATGACGGGTTTATGCTGCCATTTGAGCCAGATGACGGGGTCACCTTGTAGGAACGAGTATTAACAGTTAAGACAG
>JADFXZ010000214.1 GCA_015233265.1 Nitrospirota bacterium | reverse complement strand
TTAACAGACCCTTGGCATTTCCCATGTACCGGTATGCTTCACCTTCTGCGTGTGTCTTAGATGGTTTCACAGTTGCCATGATTAATTGTACGCTTTCCATGATGTCCGTGTCGATACTCTGTGCTGCTGTTTTAGAAAATGGAGTGATACTAAGTTGTATCATAAGAGTAATAATTTACCGGCTAATAAGAATCATCCTGAGCTTGTCGAAGGATTCCCGCTTGGTGTGGATGCGAGAAAGAAAGGAGCATTCTTCGACAAGCTCAGGATGATTCGAATATTCTTACTTTTATGAACTCATTTTAGTATGAGGACTGGGCTACCGCTGACAGGCGTTGGTAATTTCTTTACTTGCCGCTTTAGTATAATTACTCTTCGTTATTTTTCACTGACTCAAGGTAGAGCTTTATAATTGTCCTGTAGTCTGCTGGTAAATCGATAAATTTAACGCCGATGAGGTGTTTATTGTCACAGGTGGAGGCATTTTTCATAAGAAAATTTATGCCCGTAAGCTGTCTGCCAAAAAGTATAAAAGAGAGCCTATAGGATGAGTCTTCTCTGAGTTTCTGCTGAAGTGACGTAATGGGGATTTGAAGCAGGCAGCCAGTTGCGCTGATGTTTAAGACAGCGGCTGGAATCGGAGGCGTCCCCGCTATAGTCAGCTGCGCCGGGGCTGAGACCGCTACTCGTATTTCTTTCCTGCAAGCAGCTCCTTTTTTTGAGAAATCTCCGTGGCTCCAGAGCTGTTGGTTATTTATGCCAACATTAATTTGTGTCTGAGGAAGCGTCTGAACAACTTTGTAATCTGCTAACGATGTGTCTCTGAGTTGAGGAAATGTGTACGGAACGCCGTTTGCCCTGACAAGGGATTGCACAGAGGGGTGGTTTGCCGCCTTGCCGCGGCGTGTGGCAACTCCAATCTCGCCGTTTTGCAGCTTTACTACGGTACCCGGCGGGTAGATGCCAAGTTGTTTTATAAACATGGCTGCAAGAGAGTCGTTTACCCGCTGAGAACCGGTTAAAAAAATTCTCTTCATAGCCTCATTGGCCGGCATGGGCAGCCTGTATGACCGGGATGATATCAGATAGGGAGATAAGCTGTGTGGATGTGCTTATGCTCTGCCCGGATAGGCCCTGCGGGTAGCCACTTCCATCTATGGCCTCATGGTGTTGTATGACTGAGGTCAACCAGGCCTCATCAGTGACGCCAAGCCTCCGAAGCATCCGGCAATCAGCCATAGGATGGTCTAGTATGGCAAGCCTCTGCGCCTTTGACAGAGGTTCGCTCTGAGACTGAAGTGTCTCATGCAGGTCAAGTGCGGATATATTCATAGTTAACGCCGCCGCCAAGGTCATCTTCCTGTCGTCCTGCCCGGCGTTCATAGCCTTTGCGATAACCTCACAGACAATGGCGGCCTGAATCGGATGCTTTATAGTATATTGCGCGTATTTATCTATAAAGGCCAGACCAAGGGCAATATCCTCGTCTTCGTAACACAGCTCCTGAATCATCTCGCAAATCGCGATTGTACTCTTGTGGAAATCTAAGGCGCTGTCAATGCCACCGCGCAGGAGTTCCTTAACCCGCCTTTGAATCAGCTTAAATAAGTCAAAGGGATTGTCCTTTGGGGGAATCTTAACGGGCGCAAACACGCTGAGAATTTCATTGTCTTCGTCAATAATGCCGCCCATCAGCTCTCTGACAAGCCTCAACTCGCTTTCGTCGCTGATGACATAACCAGCCCTCAGCATCAACTTGCCGGTTTTGTCCCTGACTGGCCGTTTTATGGGAACCCCTACGGCAAGTTCGTCAAGTTCTTCCACCCTATAGACAACGCGCTGCTGCACAAGGCAATTATATCATTATGCCGGTGTTTTAGGAAACGCCGGAGGCGGCTCAGGCGTCTGTTCAACCGACTTGAGGAATGCCCGTATATGTTCTTTATCTACCTCAGATATTTCTAAAAAGCGTGTCCCTATCAATAAGGCGTCATATTTTGGCTGAATGTTTTTGACTTCAACCGCGACGTCTTCCACTACAAATGTTAATATTTTAAACGTCACATGCAAAGTAGTACCCAGCGTAACGGCCCTTGCAGCCTCAGGCGTCATCTTAATCATGCAGCCGCTCTCATTTACATTGACTATGGTAGCATCCATCGTAGAGATGTTCTGCATATTCAGGATTTTCGCTGGTACGCTGACTAGTACCCTATCCTCTGTCCTCTTTAGTGCCTTAGACCTCTTAAAAACACCATATCCCCACAGCTGATAGCGGTTGACCTCTATGTTGACCTTCTCAGCCGGGACTAGTGCCGCTATCGCATACTCAGTCACGGAGGTGTCTCTGCGTGGAGGGACAAAGGCGACAGTTCCGCCGCTTCTGATAACTGAATGAACGATAGGATAGTTTACCTTGCTTCCACGCTGTGTAACTACGGCGATTTCGCCGTTTTTAAGACGTACAAACGTCCCCGGCGGAAAGATTCCCATGTGTTTAATAAATAACATACCGAGGTCGGGGTCGATCTTGCTGTTTAAGAAGATCTCCTTCATAGCCAGAGACGGAGCAAGGGCAGGACGATAGTCCCTGCCAGAGACGCGGGCACAGTAGATGTCGCTTAAAGAGAGAATGCGGGCTGCCGGTATGATTTCCCTATCCTTGAGCCCCTTTGGGTAGCCGCTTCCATCGAGCATCTCATGGTGCTGCATGACGGCGTTAAGCCACAGCTCATCTGTAATGCCAAAGCTCCTGATTATGTCCGCACCAACAACAGGATGCCTCGTCAGCTCTGTCTTCTGAGCGGCGCTCAGCGGGTCACTCTGTTTATGCAGCACTTCCTGAAGCTCAAGCATCCCAAGGTTCATAGTAAGGGCTGCCAGGGTCAGAGAGGTCCTCTCTCGCAGATTCCATCCGAGTCTCTTGGAGATTATGCTGCAGACAATGGCTGCGTGCAAGTGATGCTTCACTGTGTATTTTGCGTGATTGTCAAGCATTATAGTGCCCAGGGCAAGGTCCTCATCGTTTTTGCAGACCTCTTCAATCAGTGCTGCCATCACCATGACCTTCACCTTAAAATCCTTTTCTTTGGTGATATTCTTGAAAAATGACTCTAAGCGAAACTGCAAGAGGGCAAGCTGCTCAAAAGGTGAGTCCTGCTGGTCAAGGGCTGCCTCGGCTTTTGAGTACTCATCGTCCATCTCAAAATACTCGCGAGGCTCATGCTCGAAGACAATCCCATCGATACTCTTGGGAATGTCGTTGAAGTCAATTGTGTGGCCCCTTTTGAGCAGCAACTGTCCATCGTCGTCGTATATTGACGCCGCAAGCGGCTTGCCAATAACTATCTCCCCTGATGTCACACGTCTTGGTCTCATAAGCGTTTAATCCCTCACCGGCATAAGCTCTCTACGTTGACCCCTCTGATAACTACCATCGTCATTATATCATTGCTGCCAGGATTCCTTCAAGTATGTGTGTGATTTATCTTATATATTAATCCAAAGTATGTTGAAAAACCATCGCGCTGTCAAGCGTTTGACATAAGAATGGCAGGGTCTTTGTTATCGGAGCGTCGTAAACCCTCACTTAATCGACAAATACTGCTGGCATGCATTTTGCAACTCATAAAAGCGAACAGTCTTATTTAATCATGGAGGTCACATGACTGAAGAACCCGAAGCAGCAGAACAAGTTAAGGTACAAAAGAAAGGTTTAAGCATCAAGCAGATCATTATCTTTGGCGGTATTATCCTTGTACTGGCAGGCGGCGGTTTTTTTGCCTATTCCAAGTTCTTCGCTAAGCACGAAGGCGGCAAGGAAAGCGCTAAAGAGGCTGAGGCCAAGGAGACCAAG
>JADFXZ010000213.1:2045-3868 GCA_015233265.1 Nitrospirota bacterium | reverse complement strand
CGCGGCTTGAAATGGGCGCTGCCTTGTTGCAATTTATCGCGCCGTGCGGCCTTGCATCTTGAAATGTCTCTGATTATAACAAGTGCATATGGCCTGCCTTCCCTTTCAACGAATGAGACAGGCAGCTCTGTTGAAGTGCCTCTACTTCGATTGTCTTGCAAGGAAAAAGTCACGTATTTCTTGAGTTCTTTGCAGAAACTGCCGGACATCATCCGTAGCTTCTTTATGCATAAAGAGTTGCAATATGCCCTATCAATATATCCACTTACTTATGCACTTATTAATATATCATTTATAGTCCTATATCTAAACATATTAATAAGTGCATTAGTAATGCAGACATTACTATTTCACATATTAGCTTTACATCATGTTTCAGCTACAGGCAATGTCTTCATACATATGTGCTGATTAATAAATATCAATATGATGTCTTGCCTTTTGTCAAGAATCGTCTAAATCCCTTACTGTCCAGAGGATAACCCTCTCAATGTCCGTAAATGGTATCGTAAAGTGTGACACGTTGACACCCTGAAGATTGATAAGCTCTTTTTGATAATCCCTGCCCTTGCCAAGACAAATCAGGCCGCCGGGTTTCAGAATCGGCGATACCTTAGCGATAAACTCACCGGCGGTAAACAGCGCCCTGACTACTGAGGCATCAAAAAGACGCGGGCAATGAAACGACTCCAGCCTTCCTTCGATGATTTCACAATCTTTGAGATTCAATTTATGCACTATGTGCCTGAGAAACGCGGCCTTCTTGCCCTTAGGCTCAAGCAGCGCAAGTCTGAGCTGTGGCCGCACTATCTTCATCGGGATTCCGGGGAAGCCCGCCCCGCTTCCAACGTCTAATATATCTCGGTCACTTTCTCTCAGAGGAATTGTAAAGAGCACTGAGTCTATGAAGTGTTTAACGGCTATCCCTTCTACGTCTGTAACGGCGGTGAGGTTGTGCACTTTTGTCCATTTTTGAAGCTGCTCGGCATAAATTGCAAATGCGTCGATTATCTCCTCTGTAGGATTTATGGAAAGGGCAGAAAGCGCCCTTTTAAGGATTGAGACCACCGGCTGCCCGTTTTGTCTTTTCTATAATGACCATCAATAGTGCAACCGCAGCCGGAGTAACGCCGGGGATTCTACCTGCCTGCCCCACGGTCTCAGGGCGAACCTCTTCCAACTTGCCTAAGACCTCGCGCGACAGGCCGCTGACACTGCGATAATCAAAATCTATTGGGATTTGCTTAAACTCGAGTTTTTTCAATCTTTCAACCAGCCTCTCCTGCTGCCTTACGTAGCCCTCGTACTTGATCTCGGTCTCGACGAAAGCCTTGACATCGGAGGCAAGCGGCTGTCCCGGGTAGAATCTCTCTATTAAATCATAAGTTACCTCGGGGCGTCTAAGGAGTTGGGCAAGCGGGGTCATCTGCGCAATTGCTGTTGTGTTAAGCGCAGAAAGGGCATCGTTTATCAGTCCGGGGCTTGCCATGACACTCTGAAGGCGGCTGAGTTCCTCTGCGATAAGGGTGCGCTTGAGTTCAAATCGCCCCAAGTCCACCTCGCTGATAAGCCCTGTGCGCTGAGCAACTTCGGTCAGTCTCATCTGCGCGTTATCGTTTCTGAGCAGCAGCCTGTACTCAGCCCTCGATGTGAACATCCTGTACGGCTCTTTCGTGCCAAGCGTGACAAGGTCATCTATTAATACGCCTATATAGGCCTCGTGCCGTTGAAGTATCAATGGGGGTTGTCCTTTAATTTTAAGGGCTGCGTTAATGCCTGCCATAAGGCCCTGAGCGGCTGCCTCTTCGTAGCCCGATGTGCCG
>JADFXZ010000213.1:0-1943 GCA_015233265.1 Nitrospirota bacterium | reverse complement strand
CATTCCGTCAATGCTGCCCACCACGCGAAGCTGTACGTCAACGGGAAGACTGGTTGGAATGCCGTTAGCATAGTATTCCTTTGTGTGCAGCCCCTCCGGCTCTAAAAACACCTGATGGCGGGGTTTTTCTGAAAACCTGACCACTTTGTCCTCTATCGAAGGGCAGTAGCGCGCCCCAACCCCCTTTATCACGCCGCTGTAGAGCGGGGAGCGCTCCAGAGACGACCTGATTAGCTCGTGCGTGGCCTCATTAGTATATGTGATATAACAGGGCAGCTGTGGATTTGTAATCTGGCTCGTCGAGAAAGAAAACGGCTCCGGCGGGTCATCGCCCCACTGCGCAGCTGTCTTAGAAAAGTCAATAGAACTGGCATCGATACGCGGCGGCGTACCAGTTTTAAGTCTGCCCATTTTGAATCCAAGCCGCCTCAGCGATTCCGAAAGACCCACAGATGGAAACTCCCCTGCCCTTCCAGAGGGATAAGTCGTCAGGCCGATGTGAATCAGCCCGTTTAAAAACGTTCCAGTAGTGACAACTACCGCCCGAGCCTCATAGCTCTCGCCTGAGGCGCTCAGGACACCGGTGATTTTGTTGGAGTCAACCAGCAATTCCTCTATCGAGACCTGTTTAATGGAAAGATTAGGCGCGGCGTCAATGGCTTCTTTCATATAAAACTTATAGAGTGATCTATCGGCCTGTGCGCGCTGAGACCAGACGGCAGGCCCCTTAGAGCGGTTAAGTACACGAAACTGGATACCGGCGGCGTCTGTCACCTTGGCCATTTGCCCGCCGAGGGCGTCAATTTCCCTGACCAGATGTCCCTTGGCAAGCCCCCCGATGGCGGGATTACAGGACAGCTGCGCGATAGTGTCAACGCTCATCGTCATGAGGCACGCTTTTAAGCCCATGCGCCCTGAGGCAAGGGCAGCCTCACATCCGGCGTGCCCCGCGCCTATAACTATAACGTCGTAGGAGCCTATGCGTGGCACTTACTTTTTCTTCTTTTTGGTAAAATCGCCTTTCAGTATCTTATTGTCTGACTCGGCGGAAGCGGCGTCATTAGCATCGGGGGCTTCCTGTATTTGCGATTGCGGTGGGATGGCCGCGGCCTCTGTCGCCGCAGCTCCCGCTTCCATCGTATATGTCGTCACAAACTGAGTCTGCAGCTCAGGGGAATATACGGCGATGATATGCTCAACCGGAATGAGGCATTGCTCTGTCTTTGTGCCAAAGACGAGTTTTGCCGAGATCAGACCGTCTTCACTCCATGTGAAATTCATCTTGGAGTTGAATACAAGGACAAGGCCGTTTTCCTTTTCGGCCTGAAGAAATCCCCTCGTGCCGACTTCGACATCATCTGAAAATCGCACAATTACAAACACACGGCCCATGACGTTTAACAGCTCGTAAAAGACGGTCTTTTTAAGATCGTTCAACTTAGACATCGCATCGTTGTTATCGCTCACATGTCCTCCGATTTATTTAATCCTGTTTGACATAAGTTTAAACTCGTCAGTGCCTGCACGGGCAAGCAGCTGAAATACCACTGTCTCAGTTGATGTGACAATTGCCCCGGCCTGCCGCATTTGTCTGATTCCAATTGTCTTGTTTGCCTGCGTCCTCGATGACACGCAGTCGCTGACCACATGGACATCATACCCCTCTGCAATTAAATCCAAAGCCGTCTGTAGGATACAAATATGCGCCTCGATTCCACATAGGATTACGTGGTTTCTACCTAATCCTCTGAATTTATCGCTAAATCCAGGCTCGGCACAGGCGCTGAAATAGGTCTTTTCGATAGGCCGGTACTCAGGCAGGGCATCTTTAACATCAGCAATAGTCCGGCCAAGTCCCTTTGGATACTGTTCAGTCAGGCAAATGGGGATTTTCAATAATATAGCCAGCGCAATAATATGCAGCGTATTGGCCGTAAGCGACT
>JADFXZ010000007.1:23800-28497 GCA_015233265.1 Nitrospirota bacterium | reverse complement strand
AACTTTAGACAATACTCCTTTGCCTATAAACAAATACGCTAAGTTAATGACATTGATGATGTCATGGTAGGTTCTTTATTTACATTTTCAGGCGTTATGATGCCGACTTCTTTAGGATAAGCAGACGTATCCCCTGCCTTTGGCTGCTTCCCCCTCAATGCCTCCAACTGCTGTTTGATGTCAGGCTTCTGGCCTCCTGTAGTGGCCGTATTCCTACCTGATGGTATAGCTGGCAACTTCGTGATGATAACTGTGAACAGGACAGTGGGCTGCATTTACTGGTATTAGATGGTGGTTCACCCCAAGTCGGTAACGCTGTGCATCACCATAGGAGAATAAACGCCCTTGCAGCATTTTATCCGGTGAAAAACCAATGCCGGGTACTATATTAGCAGGGTTGAAGGCTGACTGTTCAACTTCTGCAAAATAGTTCTCAGGGTTTTTATTCAGTTCCATTACGCCTACTTCTATAAGGGGATAGTCTTTGTGTAACCATACCTTGGTAAGATCAAAGGGATTGTATGGACATGTAGCGGCATCTTTTTCTGGCATCACCTGTACGGCCAGTGTCCATTTGGGAAAGTCCTTATTTTCAATACTTTCGTACAGGTCTTTCTGATGGCTCTCGCGATCCCTGGCAATGATAGCCTCAGCCTCAGCATCTGTCAGATTCTTAATGCCCTGGTGTGAGGTGAAGTGAAACTTTACCCAGTATCTCTCATTTTCGGAGTTATACATGCTGAAGGTATGGCTGCCAAAGCCGTGCATGTGGCGGTATGTGGCGGGGATACCCCTGTCGCTCATAACTATCGTGATCTGGTGTAGCGCTTCAGGCAGCGATGTCCAAAAATCCCAATTGTTTTTAGCACTGCGCATGTTTGTACGAGGGTCACGTTTTACCGCATGGTTAAGGTCAGGGAATTTCAGTGGATCACGTAGGAAAAATACCGGTGTGTTATTTCCAACTAAGTCCCAATTGCCTTCCTCTGTATAGAACTTGACGGCAAATCCCCTGATATCACGCTCCGCATCAGCAGCACCACGTTCTCCTGCCACTGTAGAAAATCTAACAAAGAGTTCTGTCTTCTTGCCTATTTTAGAAAATATCTTCGCTTTGGTGTATTTTTTGATATCATGAGTGACAGTGAAAGTGCCGTATGCACCTGAACCCTTTGCGTGCATTCTCCTCTCTGGGATTACCTCCCTATCGAAGTGGGCTAACTTCTCCATGAACCATATATCCTGTAATAACATTGGGCCATGTGGCCCTGCAGTCAAGACATTCTGATTGTCGGCCACTGGAGCCCCTGAGTTGGTTGTCAATCTCTTGTTTTTGTCTTTCACAGTTGATCTCCTTTAAATGTTCCGTGTTGATGATAGCATAGAAAACTCTCTGTATTGTAGCACTTACAGTTCAAAAAATAATTGATGCTATGCTACATTGACGGAGATATTGACTATACAAAAGCAACGGCGGCAGATATCACCTCTACTGCGTAGTAAACAACTGCTCAAAGAAACAATCATCCTTTATCCCCTTACACAGCAGGAACGCTACCACTTCGGTTGGTTTAAAATATAATCTCAGGTGCCAGAGTTTTTTCTCCGTAGGGGTGAGCTTATCATCTGGCAGGCCCGCTATTATCCCGCCAATTCGCTTTATCGTGTCGTCGTCATATGCCCTTATCAGCCGGAGTTTTTCTACCATTACGCTTGAATCGTGAATGTCAAGCAGAAACTTTCTTACTATGCCGCGTATGTTCTTTTGGAAGACAGCGGCTGCCGATGACCTCAGAAATGCCGGTATGTCAAGCAGATATGAGCTGATTTCCTTGACGAGCGGCAGGTTACCCAGATACTTGAGCGTAACATTATACTTCGACAAGCAGTGGCTTATCAGGCTACCCACGAGTTTTTTGGACTCCGCGTCGCCAAGTTTGTTTAATATGAGACACGGCCTGAACTCCGCGCTGATTTCGTTTACCAGCGGGTAGGCCGCCTTGTCTATTGCCATCACTTGCTCAATGAAGGCATTGAGCATCAACGAGTCGCTGTAGGCCGCGTCCTCCGCCATTGAATCGAGAATAGGGGCAAGCTCCCTGTGATTTTTAAATACCCCGTGCAGTCTCCGAAACAGCGTCCCCTTGATAAACCTGTATGCGTTCATTATGGCAGCAGGTTCTGCCACCGTTACAATAAACCCAATGTCAGCGGCGATAAAAAAGTCCATCGTGTTGAGATCCATCCCTGCCCCGAGGTCTATTACTATGAAGTCGGCGTCGAGGGCCTTGATGTGCCGCAGCAGCTTCAACTTCAAAGAGGAGCCAGGGCTTGACATCGAGGGCAGATAGTGGGCGCCGCTTATTAACTTCAACTCCGGCACCCGTGTAGAGATGACTACCTCATCGAGCGTCTTGACCTTCTTCTGAAAAAAATGCGACAGTGACAGCGTATTACCAAGTATCCCAAGATATGTGTGGAGATTTGCCCCGCCTAAGTCCAAATCTATCAGCACAACCCTGTAACCCATTCCAACCAGGGTCGTTGCAAGGGTTATGGAGAATACGCTTTTCCCGACACCGCCCTTGCCACCGGCTACAGCTAGGACATGCCTGGCACGCCGCTGCACTACCATTGCCGTCTCTTGTTACGGCAGACGGCGGCTGCCTCGCACATTCCTCCCCCCCTAAATAATAAAATAACTATCCAATAGTATCGACAGAGGCGAACTTTGGCTCATGAAACGGCATCAATATATCTGCCATACCCCTGACCTTGAGCATTATGTCATAGGCCTTGTAAGGATTTATGACTGTCCCTGGTGGTATTACCTCAAGCCCCATGCCTCGTACTGGTGGCGGCGGGACGAAGTTCTCCATGATGCAGCAAAACCCCGTGATAACGGCATTTCCCGCCTCGGTGTCTATCATCACGCTCATCCCGCCCTCAGTATGCACGGGGGTGTGAAACATTCGGATGCCGGGGACAACCTCAATGTCCTTGTCAGTAGTGGTTATCTGCCCGTTTTCCTGTACGCCTAAGATGAAATCATCCATGTAGCGGTAATCAAGCGGGTGTGGCTCCATGATTGTTCGCATCTCTATTTCGTGAACGATGATGCGGGCGTTGACGCATTTGTCGTCGTTTTCGCAGTGATCATTGTGCAGATGTGTGTGAATGATAGTGTCAATCTCTTCGGGTGCGGTGTCCCAGCGCGCCAGGCCCTCTTCCAGCGATGTATAAATCCTGCCGCCAATGGCCTCCTCACGAGCCTCAGAGCGCGCAGGGCTAAGCTCTCCTGTATCGACTAATATTTTATGACCGTTGCCTTCTATGTACCAGCTGTATATTGGAATAGTATATTTCTGCCCGTAGCCGAATTGATACGTCATAAAGGACTTATCAAATAACTTAGTGCCTAAGACAAGGGGATGTATTTTATACAGGCTCATAAGACTAACCTCCTTGAGAATTTGCCGCACATGCGCTGCCCTATGGCATATAAATAATAACACAAGTGCCCCAAGTAAAATAAGGCGGGCTAACAGCAGCCGGAGACAGGCTTAAATTCGTGCCGTTTTACTTAGGGTCACTCTCCTTGAGGATTTCATATTTTATGTTCAGCACTACATCGCTTCTCAGTGAATGATATATACCGCAGTATTTATCCCGCGATAGGGCAATTGCCCTTTGAATCTTCTTCTCGGAGAGATTTTGCCCGGCGATGTGCAGCATGACGTCAAATTGTTTAAAAAACTGTGGAGGCGTCTCCGGCTTTGTCCCTGTTATGTCTACCTTAAAGGACGACAGCTGTACCTTCATCTTTTGTAAAAACATCACACAGTCTGTTGCTATACACGCACCCAGGCTGAGCATAAACGGTTCGGAGGGTTGACAACCCCACTCGACATTGGCGTCGTAGTCAATTTCATATCCCTTCTGAGTTCTGGCAAGGAATATAAAGTCCTTATCCCATGTAACCGTCCCTTTAAATACCGTGGCTACCTTAGATTTATATCCGTCTACCAACTCTTCTAAGTTTTGAAGCTCTTCTTCGCTCATATCTTCACCTCACCGTTGCAATAGTAGTCGATTCACATATAAACTGTACAATATTAAGAATCTGATTATAGTATATTTCCAGCAGGTATGTACAGGGCGCTTGAAGGTTGAGTCAAAACACCAAAGCCACGCGTCTCGTTCGGTTTAGTGAGGGATTGCCATAGTAGTAAATCGCGGAATGTCAATGTCTTGATCTGAAAGATTCTTTGTCGTAGGGTGAGATTCCGCCTTAATCCTTTGTTTATTTATTTCAACTGCCGTAGTTTATTGGTCATTTGGCGGCAGCAGGGCTAATGCGTTCAGCAGTGCGGCTCGGCAGGAGTATGAGACACCGGGTGTGATGGTCATATCGTTTATTTTCAGCCCAACGGGGATGTTTCTTTTTAACATGGACAGCACTGCATATGTTATGCAGGAGATTCTCTCCTCCTTGTCCGCGATGCCGGTCTTGTCGAAGTCTATAAGCACTGGCTCGGAGGACATCGAGGACAGCTCCTTGGTTTTCAGTTTGCCTGAGCGTGCGGTTGCCTTCCAGCTGATGTACTTTAATGGATCGCCGTGGATGTAGTTTCTTATAGAGACGATGTCCGAGTCATAGCCCGATTTATCTGATGGTCTTTCGCCTTGTGAGTGAG